>JBCCGX010001185.1:0-3262 GCA_039029035.1 Acidobacteriota bacterium
CCGGCGGCGCCTGCTTCAACGACGCCCGGGTCGAGATCGAGAAACTCGGCTAGATCGCGTCTCGGAACACCGTTTTCGCGCTCGAGATGGCGTCCTTGTGGAGCGAGCGTGTTCGAGCGTGAATTGACGATTGACGCCCTGAATTTCGATCACCATCGACTCGGTCGCACCATAGATCTGACGCGGCCACCCGACCTGTGAGTTAAGAGAACAAGGGCCCTGATGAGCGAAAGAAAGTTCAGAAATATATGGTATCTGCCGAAGGAGAACGCATGGGCAAGCTATCGACCCATTGCCTATCGCGATTCCGGCGAGCTCGTTGTGTCTGGGGAGGAGATCCGATTTCTAGGGAAGAAGAAGTCGCTCTCTATCTCCTCAGTCAAAAGAGTCTCTTTGGGGAAACAGGGGTGGGACTTTGTGAATAAATGGGTCAAGGTAGAGCACGAAGAGGGCGTGGCGTTTTTTGCTGATGGAAGCGCTCTTGGCTGGGGCGGCGTGCTTGGCGGAACCAAGAAATTGTTTTCCGCTCTCGAGCACATGAGCACCCGTTGACGTGGGTCCACAGTTTCGCCGGCGTAGAAGCGCCGCTGGGCCTCTGAGGGCGACGCCAAAAGGGTGATGCCCGAGCCCGGACGCTCGCTCACTCGAACCGTCGCGACACGCAGACCTCTTCCTGGATGAAGAACCTGGTGGTGGGAATCGCCGCGACGCACTCGAGCTCGCCAAGCCCCGAGCCCGGGCATCACCTCAACGATCCCCCTGCGACTTGCACTTGCGCAGGTAGAGCGCCAACTCGTAGGCCACGTTCTGCTCGATCTCTTCGATACCCCGCTGCTCGTTACCCGGCCCTTTGCCCCAGCCCCAGGTCCGCTTGCCATCGAAGCGAGCCAGCTGGGCGCCACTCTGCCCGTCGACCAGGGTCGCGGTGAAGTCGAGGTGGGCCTTGCTGACGCCCGGCATGATGGCTCGTGCGTCTTTGCTGCCCGGCTTGTACTGCGTGATGTCGGTACGCAGGATCACCGACCCCGGCACCGAGCTGCCGGCGGGCTCGCGATGCACCGCCTCGAACACCCGACCGCCGACATTGTGCGCCACATCGTCGGCCAGGCGAGTCGGCAAGGTCTCCACCATCAGACCCTTCTTGCGCTTCTTGGCCTTCGGGTCGGTGACCCGGAAGTCCTCGATGTAGAGGATCGAGTAAGGGCTCAGATCCACCTGCGGCCACTGCGCCACGTGGCGCTCGCGCTTACCCCGAGTCCCCACGTAGTCACCCTCCGGCGACTCCCGCGCCAGCTTGGTGGCCTTGCCATAGCGCTCCTCGATGTGGCGCTCGGCGGTGGCGCGCTCCTTAGCCGTCGGGGTGACATAGAACTTGGCGCGCTGGACCAGCGCCTTGCCGATCGTCTCGTCGAGATAAATGAAGCCGTCGAAGGTGGTGTTGAAGTAGTAGGTACGGCCGGCTTCGATATCGACCGTCTCGTTGATCTTCGTCCAGTTGGTCCACAAGATGTGCTCGCCCGGCTCGAGGTAGCCGAAGGTGTAGCTCTTGTTGTCGACCACGCCGAGCAGCGAACCCCCGGCATAGACGAACATGCTGCGGGCCGAGCCCCGGTTCATCGCCTCCCGGATCAGGTAGACGACGGCTCGACCCTCTTCCGGCTCGCCGAAAGCTTTCTCAGAGTGTTTTGTGGCAGACTGAAGATCGGACACGCCCCCGAGCAGGGCAACGATCCACGTCGCGACGATGATGAGCGAGACAGGTTTTCGATCCACGGTGGTTCTCCTTGCACGATGGTCCCTCGCCGGCTATCGCGATGAGGATCGCAGGTAGCCCGCTCTCATCTTGCAAGCGGATTCCGCGGCTCGTTTCCCTCATTCGAGATGAAGGTGGGTCGCCCGGTGCCGACGGAGGCCTTCTCGGGGGGCGATAGGATGCCGACCGAGGAGATCTTTCGATGCGATGCCCTACCCGCGCTCTCACCCTGTCCGCCGCCCTGCTCGCGCTGTTCGGCCCAATCGTCGCCGCAGCGGCGCAAGATCCACCGGCGATCCACAACAGCCGCCTGATCTACTCCGCCGAGGAGAAGCTCGGCCGCGACCTCGACCGTCTGCTCGAAGCGTCGGCGCCCCACCTGCTACCGCAACGTGAGACCCTCTCCCATTGGGCGGCCTTTGCCGGCATCAGTCCCAGGGTCGTGCTGACCTTGATGGAGCTCCGCAGTGGCGCGGTGCGCGGCGTGCTAGCGAATCCGCTGCGCCCCCTTGGCGACCAGGTGCCGGAGAGCGGCTTCTCCGACCAACTGCGCGAAGGCCTCGGGCAACTGGCGGATCACTTCTACGCCTATCGCCACCCGGGATCAGCGGACGATCCCCTAGCCGGCTACCCGGACTACCGCGCCGCTGAGGCCGCCAGCGAGGCCCTGCTGCGCTGGCTCGGCTCCGCAGCGGAGGTCGAGCGCTTCCACACCACCTACGCCGCCCTCTTCCCCACCGCCGGTCCCCTGAACCAGCCGGCGGCCGGATGGTCCCCTCCCCTGAAGGCGACGGTGCCTCCAGCGAATCTGTTGCAGCTACCTTACGCCGTCGGCCAAACCTGGATCTTCAACGGCACCCACACCTACGGCGGCAACGAGGTCGGTCCGAAGTCATCGATCGACATCGCCCGCAACTGGCCACCCTGGGGCGCCAACACGGCCAACGATTGGGTGGTCGCCGCCAACGCCGGCACCGCGATCGTGCATTCGAGCTGCTACGTCGAGGTCCTGGGCTCGGGCGGCTGGTCGACCACCTACTATCACTTGGACAACGTCATCGTCACCACCGGCCAATCCGTCGGCCGCAACCAGCGTCTGTCCAACTACGCCAACAACACTGGCCAGGCCTTGTGTAACGGCGGCCACTCGACCGGTCCCCACCTCCACTTCTCGCTCAAACGCAACGGCCAGGCGACGTCGCTCGCCGACGTATCGCTCAGCGGCTACATCGTCCACCCCGGACGCCACGACTACGACTCGAACTGCGACTTCATGTGGCTCGAGCGCGCCGGTGTCCGGCACTGCGCCTGGAATCCCCTGACCAACCCGGGCGTCACCGCCGCCGCGCCGGCCGCGCCCAGCAACCTCACCGCCGACAGCCAATCGAGCTCCGAGATCGAGCTGCGCTGGACGGACAACGCCAACAACGAGACCAGCTTCGAAATCCAGCGCGGGCAAGGGGGCAGTTTTCAGACCGTCGCGACGGTGGGGGCCAACACCACCCGTCA
>JBCCGX010001186.1:0-3260 GCA_039029035.1 Acidobacteriota bacterium
ACTCGCGGTGTTGCTCATGGCGGTGGGGATCTATAGCGCCGTCACCGCGGCGGTCCTGAGGCGAATCCACGAGATCGGCATCCGCGTCGCGCTCGGAGCAGAGCACCGGCAATTGTTGAGCCAGATGCTGGGACGGAGCCTCTACCCGGTCGCCACCGGCCTTGCCGTCGGCGTTGTCGCCGCCGTGGGCCTTACCCGGATCGCGGAGGGGTTCATCACCGGACTCGTCGTTGGCCCTTCGTCCACTTACGTCGTGGTCGCGATCGTCGTCGTCGCCACCGCCCTCGCCGCTGCTTGGAAACCCGCGAGTCGAGCAGCACAGGCTAATCCCGTGGAGGTTCTGCACCGTGAGTGAGAGGAAGGCTTGCGTTGTCAGGCTGCTAGCGGTGATCCCTTCGCAGAGCTGAGACACGTGACAGGCTGCGATCTGGGAAGGAGGCAGAAGCTGGCTGCGGTAGACTGTCTTTGGAGGTGAACACGATGTCGCGTATGCAATTGGATTTCAGCTGCCGTTCCTGTGGCCTGGCCGGCTTGACGCCGGCGGTGAAGCCGGACGAAGCCAGAGCCCTGATGGCCGACCGGTTGCAGCTACGCTGCCCGAAATGTGGCCACATCGTCACGATTCGCAGTGAGCTGGGAGACTTGGCCTCCGGCGAGTTTTCGGTGCGATCTCTCCTGCAGCAAGCCCTCGATCAACAGTGAGGGGCTCTGCGTCGGCGAATGTCGGCTGACGCGGTGGACGTTGTTGTAGGATCCGGCCAGGGGTGGCAAGCAGACGATCTCCGGGAGGGGATCCACGAATGATCGGTCGCTACGAGGTCTTGGCCGAGCTCGGTCGCAGCAGTCTGGGCGCTGTCTACGCAGCGACGGATCGCCTGACCGGGCGGCGTGTGGCGCTGCGGCGCATCACGGCACCGGTGGTCGAGTCCGCCGCGGGTGACCCACCCGACAGTGACCTACCCGGCAGTGATCCACCCGGCAGTGATCTGGGGCTGGAGCGGCGCCGGCCTTCCGCCGGGCTTCTGCGCCTGTCGTGGCAGTTGCGGCGCATCGCGTCGTTGCGCCATCCCAACCTCGCCAGCATCATCGACTACGGCTTCGATCGCCGCTTGCGCCCGTTCTATGTGCACAAGCTGATCGAGCAGCCCGTCGAGTTGCTGGAGGCTGCCTGTGGACAGCCTACCACCCAGCGGCTCGATCTCTTGATCCAGACCCTGCAAGGGCTGACCTACCTGCATCGCCGGGGCGCGGTGCACGGCGATCTCCGGCCGCGCACCGCTCTGGTCGAAGGCGATCGGGTCCGCCTGGTGAACTTCGGCATCTCGGCGGCGCGCTACGGCGAGCTCGGCGAGGTCGGGGATGCGACGGTGTTCGACCGCACTGTGTTCGACAGCACTGTGCCCGACACCGAGGTGGCGTACCTGGCCCCCGAGATTCGCCAAGGCGGCCAGGCAAGCGCCGCCGCTGACCTCTATGCGGTGGGAGTGCTGGTCTACCGGATGCTGTCGAACCGGTCGCCCGCGCTCGGCGAGGCGACGCCAGGGGATGCCGAACCCGATAGCGTGCCCGCGATCTCGACCCGCGACTTCGCAGCGCCGCTGATTCCGGTGCTGGAGAGGCTGCTGTCCGCCGATCCTGGCGAGCGCTACGGCGATGCCACCGACGTGATTCGTGATCTCGCAGCGGCCTACTCGGTGCCCTACCCGGAAGAGTCGGCGGCGGTCCGCGAGAGCTTCCTGGAAGCGGCCCGCTTTGTCGGTCGCGAGCGCGAAACGGAACGTCTGGCGGCGGCGTTGCGCAAGGCGTTGGAGGGGCGTGGGTCGGCCTTGATCGTTGCGGGAGAAAGCGGGGTCGGCAAGTCGCGCCTGCTCGACGAGCTGCGCATCCTCGCCCTGGCGGGGCGGACCTTCGTCTTTTGGGGTCGCGCGGCCTCGGAGGGTTACAGCCCCTACCATTCCTGGCATCGAATACTGCGCCACCTATGTCTCGAGGTCGCGGTCGAACCCGACGAGGCGGTGGTGCTGGAGCAGCACGTGCCCGGCCTCGGCGAGCTCCTCGGGCGGCAGGTCGAGGCACCGAGAACACTCGATCCGGTGGCGGCTAAGCAGCGCTTCGCGGAGGTGGTGGAAGGGCTCTTCAGCCGATTGCGCCGGCCGGCGATGGTGGTTCTCGAAGACCTCCACTGGGCGGGCAGTGAAAGCCTCGATCTGCTGCTCACCCTGCAATCCAGGGTGTCGGAGTGGCCGTTGCTCCTGATCGGCACCTATCGCGACGACGAGCGCCCCGATCTGTCGGTCACCCTGGCTGACATCCCCTGCCTGGAGCTGCAGCGGGTCGATCGATCGACCGTCGCCGCGCTGGCCGAATCGATGTTGGGGCCGCGCGGCAAGGCAGCGGAGCTGGTCGACTTCCTCTACCGTGAGACCCAGGGCAATCTCTTCTTCCTGGTCGAGATCCTGCGCGCCCTGGGCGAAGAGGCCGGACGTCTCGATCGGATCGATCCGGAGCGCCTGCCCGAGCAGGTCACCACCGGCGGGATCGAGCGCATCCTGCAGCGCCGCTTGGAGCGTCTGCCGAAACGGGTCCGGCCCTTATTGCGACGGGCTGCGGTCGCCGGCCGGGAGATCGACCTACAGCTTCTCGAAGCCCTTGAGCCCGGGGTGCAGTCTCGCCTGTGGCTCCGCTTCTGCTCCGATCAGGCAGTGCTCGAGGCGGTCGACGGCGTATGGCGGTTCGCTAGCGATCGCTACCGCGATGCCCTGCTGGCGGAGCTCCCTGCCAGTGCCCTGCGGGCAGCCCATCGCCAGGTGGCCGAGGCGATCACAGCGGTGCATGGCGGCACGGCTGGGCAAGTACCGGCTCTGGCCTACCATTGGGCTCGGGCGGCCGATCTGAGCGATCCGGAGGCCACCGACCTGGCGGTCACCTATCTCGGGCGGGCCGGTGTCGGCGCCTTGGGAAGCTGCGCCAACCGTGAAGCCGAGGCCCTGTTCCGTCAGGGCCTGGAGCTCTTGGGCACTCTGCCGGGGGGGCGCGATCTGCAGGAGTGCCGGCTGCAGACTGGGCTCGGCGGCGCCTACCTGATGAGCCGTGGCTTCACCGAACCCGAGGTCGGCCAGGCCTTCAGCCGGGCCCATCGCCTCGGCGTGCGCCTCGCCCGGCCCAAAGAGCTGATGCCGGCTCTCCTCGGCCTGTGGCGCTTCCATGTCACCCGGGCCGATCTCGACACGGCGCGCGAGTTGGCCGACGAGATGCGGCAC
>JBCCGX010001187.1:0-3259 GCA_039029035.1 Acidobacteriota bacterium
CTGGCGCATGATCCGCAAGGCGCCGGTGGCCAGCCTGGTCGTCGTCCTGTCCCTCGGCTTCGGCCTCGGCGCCAATGGCATCTTCTTCGCCAGTTTCTATGGCAGTGCCTTGCGCCCGTTGCCCTTCACCGAGCCGGATCGTCTGGTGGCGATCCATCAGACGCAACCGCACGTCGATGAGACCCTGAGGGGTATCGCAGCGCCGGACTACGATGCCTGGAGCCGGCAGGGCTCGGTCTTTTCGGCCATCGGCGCCCACACGTGGGAAGACTACGGCTTCCAGACGGATGATGGCACCTATCGGGTCACAGGTAGCAGCCTCAGTGCGAGCCTCTTTCCCCTACTGGGCATCGAGCCGCAACTCGGGCGCAACTTCCTGGCTGAAGAAAGCCGCCCGGGCGGCGCCAAAGTCGCGTTGATCAGCCATCGCTTGTGGCTCCAGCATTTTGCCGGCGATCCGCGCGTTCTGGGCCAGAGCCTGAAGCTCGGTGGCGAGCCCCATGCCATCGTCGGCGTGATGCCCGAGGGTTTTCGCTTTCCCCACAATGGCCTGGTCTGGACGCCGCTGCAGATCGATCCGCTCGAGCAGCCGCGGGATGCTCGGCATCTGGCGGTGATCGCCCGCCTCGGGCCTGACGTCGAGCTGGCCGAGGCGCAGGCCGCAATGCAGGCGGAGAGCGTTCGACTGGCGGCGCAGTTTCCGGCGACCCACGAAGGCTGGAACCTCGACGTCCGACCGTTGCGCGAGGCCTGGATTCCGGTCGGGACGGCCCAAAGGCAGGCGCTCATCGCCCAGTTGGCCCTCTTCGCCGGAGTGCTGCTGATCGTCTGTGCCAACGTCACTCACATCATGCTGGCTCGGGTCGCGGCGCGGCGCAAGGAGATGGCCGTGCGGGCCGCCCTCGGTGCCGAGCGTGGGCAGTTGATTCGCCTGAGCTTGATCGAGTCGCTGCTGCTCGCCAGCGCTGGTGGCCTGGTGGGACTCGGCATCGCGCTGCCCAGTGCCCATTGGCTGCAGAGCTTGATCGCCTTCCCCCTGCCGTATTGGTTCGATTTGGGGCTCGAGCGTCACGGCTTGGTCTACATGCTGGTGATCACCCTCGGAGCGGGGCTTGCGACCGGGCTGCTACCGTCGATTCTGAGTACCCGGCGTGGCCGGCTTGCCGCTCGCCTCTCGAGCCTGCGCTCGTCGGGCGAGGATGTGCCGGGCGGACGGCGCTGGCGGCAGGGTCTGGTGGTCATCGAATACGCCGTCGCCTTGGTGATCCTGGCCACGGGTCTGTTGCTGGTCAAAAGCTTCGTTCAGCTCGAGCGCACCGATCGCGGCTTCGCGACCGAAGACGTGCTGACTTTGAGCGTGCCTCTGACCACCGGCTTCTACGACGACGGTGCTGCGCGGGTGGACTACCTCGAACGAGCTCTTCGTCGCCTGGATGCCCTGCCGGGTGTCAGGGGTGCCGCGGCGACCAATAGCTTGCCGATCACGGAAACCATCGGGGCCAGCGCGGTGGCGCTCGCTGCGCAAGGCCGGAGCTTCGCCGAAGGCGAGGAGCCCCGGGTGATCTTCCAATGGGTGAGTGGAGAGTATTTCGATCTCTTGCAGATACCGCGGGTTGCCGGCCGCGGCTTCGCAGCCGGCGAGGTGTCGGAGGGGGCTGACGTAGCGCTGATCAGCGAGTCCCTGGCCGCTGCCCTTTGGCCGGCCCGGGATCCCCTTGCCCGCCGGGTCAGGCCGGCGGGCTCGGAGACCGAAGCCTGGTTGGATGTCATCGGTGTGGTGGGCGATATCGAGCCGGCCGAGATGGTGCCTGGCTTCGGCACCATGCCGAAGCATCGGGTCTATCTACCCTTGGCTGGCAGCGCCTCCGTTGCCTCACTCGGGTCGCCGCCCCAGACGCCGGCCTTGGTCATTGCCGCCACCGCGCGTAGCCCCCGGTCGCAGCGTGAGGTACTGCCGCTGGTGCGGCGAGCGCTGGCGGAGATCGACCCGACCGTGCCGCCCTTCGATCTCTTGTCGATGGAAGGCGTTTTGCAGCGCTTCTTCTGGGTCCAACACCTCTGGAGCCGGGTCTTTTCCGCCATGGCGCTCTTCGTGCTTCTTCTAGCGGCGGTCGGCATCTACGGGGTGATGTCGCTGTCGGTGATTCGCCGCGAGCACGAGCTGGGCATCCGGCTGGCGCTCGGCGCTGCGCCGGGCAGACTCTTCCGACGGGTGATGCGCGAAGGTGTAGCGCTGGCGGCCATCGGGGTCGGCCTGGGCCTGCTCGGCGCCGTGCCCCTCGCACGGCTGGTCGGCGCCTTACTTTTTGGTGCTGAAGGCCTCGACCTGAGCGTCCTGGCGAGCGTCGTCGCACTGCTCGTGGCCCTCGGTCTGGTGGCCAGCGCCAGCCCGGCACGGCGGGCCGCGCTGGCCGATCCGATCGTCGCGCTGCGTGAGCAATGATCGGTCGCTCAGTTGATCAGCGTGCCGTTCAACGCAAGCTCGACCGGCACGTTGGCTCGACCAACAGCACTTCGCCGCCCGTGAGGTATTTGGCCGCTTCCGCCCGCCGTGCCTCCATCCAAGCGGGCCCCAGGTAGAAGGCGCGCGATTGCTCCTGGCGTTCCTTCTGGTTGCGGAAGGAGCGTATCCAGACGAAGGTGTTTTCGTCATCCAGGGAGCGGAACTGACCGCGTACCTGCAGGCCGGCGGCGGCCTGGTCACCGAGGGTGTCTTCGAAGAAGCGGATGAACTCCTCCCGCATCCCGGGCCGGGTGCGATAGATGCGGATCTCGACGATGCCGTTCTCGGCGCCCAACAGGCTCTCGATCGAGGCTCTGGGTTTCTCTTCAGCCGGGGCCGGGCTGCGGTTTGTGTCGTCGAACCGGAGCTCGATCCCGTCACCGCCGACTTGGACAGCAGCCGGCGGACCCCCTGGTGCCTCACTGTAGAGGCCGAAGGGGCCCGGCAGCGGTCCGGTGGTGTAGCCGCCGGCTTCGTCGTAGACCGCCATCAGCCAGACCCGGTCCACCGCCAGGTCGGTAAAGCGGGCCGTCGAGTGATTGGCGGTAAGATAGCGTGTTGCGACGATCGGGTTCGTAGGGTTGCCGAAGTCGTTGGCGCCGAAGACGAAGACCAGCAGGCCGTGATGCTCGTCGACCTTGCCTGGCCCCTCGTACACCACACGGACCTCGAGAGGGCCGCCGGTCGCGCTTGCTGCAAACGGGTGGCACACCAAGCTGGCCAGAAGGGTGAGAAAGGTGGCGCGAGCGAGATAAA
>JBCCGX010001188.1:0-3259 GCA_039029035.1 Acidobacteriota bacterium
CCGCGCCCTAGCGGCTCCGATCAGCCCTCGATGAGGACGAGGTCGCCGTCCAGCGAGCTCGCCTGGGTGTAGGCGAGCCACCGATGGTCTTGGGTCACCGAGAAGTCGATCTTCAAGAAGGGCAGTGACTGCACCAGGACCGGCTCCCCCACGACCACTTCCCCCACGCCCGCTGGCCGGAAGTAGATCCCGGGCGGCTCCAATGTTCCCTCGAAGCTGTAAAAGCCGCGGTCGCTCGACATCCAGGCGTACCACACCACGTCGTCCAGGATTTGCGTCGGTCGGCCGTCGCCGTCCAACTCGACCCGCCAGAGACCCGGCGTGTACCGGCGCGTCACGTAGAGCGACGTCCCGTCCGGCGATTCCTGAGCTGCCCTGACGCCGCAGCGGGTGATTTGCCGCCGCTTTCCGTCGTCCAGCCCGACCTTCCACACCTCGGGCGAGCCGTCGGTCACCTCGAGGCGGTAGATGGAGGAGCCGTCGGCCGACCAATCGAGGAGCTGGCCGCTGAACGACCCGGGAATGACCTCTGAGTCGCCCGTCGCCGTGTCCACGATCAGGACCCGCGCATGGTGATCGGAAACCGCGATCCGATCCCCCGAGGGAGACCACAAGAAGGCGTGGATGTGGTTGGGCGGATCGACTCCGAAGAGACGATGGAGCCCACTCTCGGGCCGAGCAACCCAGATCTCGGACCGCCCCGATCGCCCCGAGATGAACGCCAGCCGCTCCCCGTTCGGCCCGAAGCGAGGGAGGAAATCCTGCCGCGTGGAGGAGGCGACGATCTCGGGCTCGGCAGCAGGGCCGACAAGGGGGTTCGGCCGCCGCACAATGTCCGAGCGCAAGCTTTGCTCCACCACAGCCACCCGCTGGCCCACCGGGCTGACCGACGGCTGGCGCAAGTCTCGCAGACTCTGGATCATCCGCTGGGTCGTGCCGCTTTCCAGATCGAAGCGGTAGAGGCCGGTGCCGTCGCCGAAGACGAGCGACTTCGCGTCCGGCGACCAGGCAACACGCCAGGAGGTGTCGGGAAAGGGATCGATCATTTCCTCGGCTCCCGAGGCCCAGTCGAGAATCAGCAGCTTCGAGCGCTGGCCGATCAAGTATCGGATCACCGCAACCTTCTGGCGATCCGGGGACAGTGTCAGGAAGATGTCGCCGGCTCCGGGTTCGGTCGGAAGGGTCAGTTGGGTACTCTCGTGGGTGACGAGATCGTAACGATGGACCCGCCAGGGCGAGCCGAACCGCGCCGGACGGCGGTTGAAGATCAGCGTTTCGTCGTCGGGCTGGAGAACCGTGTCCAGGCGCTCCCCTTCGCTGCAGGTGTAGAGACTCCGAACCGTCGACGGATCGTGGACCTCCGCATCAAGGATCTCGCAGTCGACGCCATCACGGGCCGCCACCAACAAGCGATTCCCGTCCGGCGACCAGGCGGGCGCCGACAGGCGGGGCCGTTGCAAGATCTTCCGCGCCTCGCCGTCGCCGATGCCCTTGACCAACAATGCTTCCTCGTCGCCTTCCTCGTGGATGAAGGCAACGCTGCGACCGTCGGCCGAGAATGCCGGCTCCGACTCGTGGCCAGGTAGGCTGGTGAGAGGCCGTAGCTCGAGCTGCGGATCGGGAGGCGTGCCGCCGCGCAGGGCCAGCCAGCCCGCGGCGACGCTCAGGCCGACGAGCAGCAGGATGGCTACCAAGAGCCGAGGTGTCCTCCTCGTGACCGAGTCGGTCGGCTTCGGCTCCGGGCGCACCACCGGGGCCACCAGGCGGTAGCCACGACGAGTGATGGTTTCGATATACCTCGGTTCCTTCGGATCGTCAGCCAGCACTCGCCGAAGCAAGGTCACCACCCGGCGCAAGGCGTCGTCCTGGACCGTGGTTCCGGACCAAACGCGCTGGAGGATCTCGTCCCGGCCGAAGACCTGGCCCGGCGATTCGGCCAGCAACATCAGAAGATCCATCACCCTCGGCTCGACAGTGAGCACCTCGTGCCCGTTGTCGAGCCGGTTGAGCGAGGGTTCGACGTCGAAGTCGCCGATCCGCAGGGTGTCGCGCGTCTGCATGACCCTAATTATGTCCCAGTCGCCTGGCAGGTGACGCCCCCAGTCATGTCCCTGGCATACGGCAGGCGGCGCCTGCCGGATGGATTCGATCCCGCCGATTGCCGAATCGGAGGCGGACCGTGGTTGCGGCTTCTCCACAGCCCAGATCACGACAAGATCACACCGATCACGAGACCATTCCTGGCCAGCTGGAAAGGTATGGCCGAGACTCCAAACTCAGGGCCGAGGCCCGGAAACCGATCTCCAATCACCGAGGAGTCCGTCTTGGAAAAAAGGAAACTTGCTTCGATATACCTCGTCCTGCTGGCAGTCGCCAGCGGCGCCGTCGGCGACAACGCTTCCCAACTCCGCAACGAGCGCTCGATCACGCGGCCAAGCCAAGGGGAGGGCTGGCCGACCTGGAACGGTCCGCAGGGCAACCTCACGTCGATGGGCAACGGCCTGTTCGACGGCGGCACCTTCGGTCTCGAACCGGCGTGGTCGCAGCCCCTGGGCTCGGCCTACTCGGGCATCGTGGTGGTCGACGGGCGACTCGTGACCACGTTCTCCGATGGTGCGTCGGACCACCTGGTAGCGCTCGATGTGGCGACCGGTGCCGAGCAGTGGCGCTACCGGATCTCTGACACCTACAAGGGCCATGACGGCTCCGACGACGGCCCTCTGGCGACGCCGACCATCGAAGGCGGAGTGGTCTATGGCCTGGGCGCCCGGGGCCGGCTCTTCGCTGTTTCCCTGGCAGACGGCAAAGAGCGCTGGCACCTGGACCTGGTGGCCGAGTTCGGCGCCGTGAAGCCGAGCTACGGATTCGCCACCGCGCCGACGGTGATCGGCGATCGACTGGTGGTCGAGACCGGCGGGGACGACGGCCGCTCGATCTCGGCCTTCGATCGCGCGACCGGCGAGCTGCGCTGGTCGACCGGGGACGATCCGGTGGCGTATCAGTCGCCGCTGGCGTTCGACCTGGGGGGCGAGATCTCATTGGTCGCGGTCACCAGCCGGAGCCTGCTCGGCCTGGCGCCCGAGACCGGCGAGGTGTTGTGGAGGCACCAGCACACCGAGGGCGACCGTCGAGCCTTCGGATCGGCACAGCCCGTGCCGGTGGGCGAGGGCGGGATACTGCTGATCGACTCGCGCGAGGCGGCCCTCTTTCAGATCAGCAGAAACGGCGAGGACAAGAACGCCGGGGACGGCGAGGGGTA
>JBCCGX010001189.1:0-3254 GCA_039029035.1 Acidobacteriota bacterium
GATTCGAGGAGCCCGGGGAAGATCGACGATGTCGACTTCCCCGGGCTCTTTTTTTGGCCACCCCGCAGACTTTACTCCGACGCGGGCGTCGGGAAGTCGAAGCTGGCTCGACACGGTGACTTAGCACTGTGGCTCAGTACTGTGGCTCAGTACTGTGGCTCAGTACTGTGGCTCAGTACTGTAGCTCTGCACGGTGGCTCAGTACTGTGGCTCCACAAGTGAGCCAGTGGCTCTCTTGTGGAGCCGCCTGAACGCTCCTCTCGGTTGACGCAGTTCGTCGTCGGAGGAGATTTGTGCCCTAAAAACCGGGCTTCTGTGGCACCGAGGGTATCGATGCCTCCCTGGCAAGACCCTTGCTAAATCGTCTGTCGATTGCGATGTCGACCTTGCCGGAGAGCGGGGCGCGATGGTTAGAAAAACCGTTCTCTCCGCGCGACGACTCCCCGGGGTTCCGCAGGGTCATACGACGAATCGACTGTAGGAGGCCATGGATGAAGTGTTGAAAAACCTCACAGAGACCAAGGACACGTTATCTCTAGGTGTATGTATGGACAGTCATCAGAAACGAATTCCATCATGGAGACTGATCGAACAATGAAAAGACACATGACGCTCGCCTTGCTCTTCGGCTCGCTAATGCTTCTGGCGGCGCTGCCGGCGGCGGCCCAGCATACCTGTAACGGCGCGGCCGCTGGCATTGTCGGGACCACCGGCCCAGACAGCCTCAACGGAACCGGCGGTGGCGATGTCATCCAGGCCCGGGCGGGCAACGACACGGTCAACGGCGGGGCCGGCAACGACACCGTCTGCGGCGGCCCTGACAACGACACCGTCTCGGGTGACAGCGGCAGCGACTTCGTCAACGGCGGGTCCGGTAACGACTTCGTCCGCGGCGGCGCCGACAACGATACGGTCAATGGCAACTCCGGCTTCAACACCGTGTGGGGCGACAGCGGTATCGACACCTGCACCGGTGGTTCGTCCTATGCTGCCTGTGAGCTACCGTTCTGCCAGTTCAATCCCACCTCCTGCATCTGCGACAACAGCTGCAGAAAGTAAAGCAACGCGGGCCGGGAGGCGAGGCCTCCCGGCCCGTTTGAGTCCGCTGGAGCCCAAGCCATGCGCCCGATCCGTGTCCAGGTTCTTATTGCCAGCCTTCTACTGGCTTCAGGGGTGCACGCCGCCGATGAGCCGCTCTTCGTCGAAGGCAGTGTACGCGGTGCCGCTTTAGAGACCCCGGCCGATGTGCTGGTGGAGCTCGTTCCTGTCGTCAGTCAGCTGGAGAGCTCTCGCTTGCTTCTGGCTGGCGAGCCCTCACCGCCAGCTGTGGCGACTGCCGTGCCTGCCGACAGTGGCCGCTTCCGTCTCGCGGTGCCGATGATTGGAGTGTATCGGGTCCGTCTTTCCGCTCCGGACCATCTAACGATGCGCACACTGCCCGTGCCGGTGACCGGTGCCTTGGAGCTCCCTCTACTGACCCTTGCTGCCGCCACGACGCTCGAAACCTCGATACGCGACGCCGATGGCCGCCCCGTGGCCGACGCCTGGGTCGTCGCGCGAGCGGCTGGCGGTGCGGCGGAGTTGTGGCGTGCGCAGGGTTCACCCGGCTGGCTCGTGGCGCCTCGGCTCGCCCGTTCAGGCCCTGACGGTCGCGCCGATGTGCCGCGTCTGGCCGGCGAGCCACTCGAGATCCGGATCCGCCTACCAGGCGATGCGACGCCACGAGCCTTCACCGAGGTCGGCCCTCGTCTCGACGTGCGTCTCGAGGCGGATACGGTCACGCGGCGGTGGATTACTCTAGAGGGTGCCGAAGCGGGCACGGTTGTCTCTGTCGGTCGCGAACGCTGGCCGGTCGGCGAGCTCGATGTTGCCGGCCGCCTGAGACTCGCAGGACCTTTCGACGATCGCGTGGCGCTCCACTTCCTGAGCGCAGAGCGCCCGCTGCAGAGTGTCTGGCTCGAGCCTGGTGACGAGCAACCGGTCTACTCCGTCCTCCCAGCCCATCGCTTCACGGGTCGGCTCGTCGACTCGACGGGGAAGCCTCTGGTCGGCGCTCTGGTCTGGCCGAGCTGGGATCCCGGCAACCAAGCCACCACCGACGAGAGCGGCGGGTACGCCTTCAACTACCCCTTGAGTCCCCGCTTCGAGGTCCGTGGTGCGGCGCCGAGACTGGCCCCCCGTAGCCTTGCCCTCACCTATGTCGGTGCTTCGCGCGGTGCGGTGCCGGATCTGGTTCTTTACCCATCGAGCAACGCTGCCGGCCGGATCGTCGACGCGGCCGGCCGAGGGGTCGCCGGCGCCCGAGTGATGGCCGTGTCCTTGGAGGGCGCGTCGCGTCGAGCCCTCGCTCCGGTCCATGCCACGGCGGACCGCGCTGGGCACTTCGAGCTTCGCGGCCTGACTCCCGACAGCATCCATCGGCTGAGCGCTGTTCAGGATGGCCATTTTCCAACGGATCTCGAGGTCGGCGGCATCCGTCCCGGGGGTCGGCGCGAGGGTCTGCGGCTCGCGCTCGTCGCGCGCCGCGGCGCTTTCGGCCGCGTCGTCGATGTCGAGGATCGGCCGCTGGCAGGTATCGAAGTCCTGGTGCGACCGACCGGCGGCCACACGGCTGAACCTGCAAGGGTCCGGACCGATCCCGACGGGCGTTTCGAGCTCGGCGCCATGCCGGCGCCAAAGGTCGATCTCATCGCCTCCGGCGAGGGCTATGCACCGCTCACTGTCCCCGGCGTCGAGCCTGGCCTCGGGCGGGGCGCGATCGACCTCGGCACCCTGATGTTGACGCGTGGGGCAACGATCGCCGGTGAGGTCACGGCCGCCTCCGGCGATCCGCTCGACGGCGTTGCCGTGTGGATCAGCCCGCAGCCCGTCGTGGTCGAACGTCTCGCCTGGGAGAGGTTGTCGCTGCAGCCGCCTGATGCGGTGAGCGCCGACGGCCAGTTCTCGATCAGCGGTCTCTCCCTCGGACAGCGGGTCGACCTCGTCGCCTATCGCACGGGCTTTTTGCCCGCTGTGGTTCGTCGGGTCGAGGCGCCGGCTGCGTCACCGGTTCAAGTACGCCTCCGGCCGACGGCACGGATCGCAGGTCGGGTGCTAGACCAGGATCTGGAGCCGATCGAAGGGGCCCTGGTCGCCCTCTCAGCTTCTGCGATGCCGGAGGGGGTCTCCGCCATTCCGGCGCCGATTGAGCACGATCCGGAGCGCGCCACCCGCAGCGGTACCGACGGCATCTTCGAGATCACCGGCCTGCTGCC
>JBCCGX010001190.1:0-3252 GCA_039029035.1 Acidobacteriota bacterium
AGCGCTCGAGTGGAAGCTCTCCGGCGCCGCTGGCGACAAAGCCGCCCTGGTGATCGCCACCGACGTGGCGCTCTATGCGCTGCAGGACCCGGGCGAGCCCACCCAGGGGGCCGGCGCCGTCGCCATGGTGGTCGACGACGCACGCGTCGCCGCCATCGACCCGACCTCCCACGCCTGGAGCGAGCCGGCGTTCGACTTTTGGCGCCCGGTGGGCGAGAGCTTCCCGCGTGTCGACGGCAAGTTCAGCCTCGACTGCTACAAGCGCGCGGCCGAGAACTGCTTCCGCGCCCTGGTCGGCGACGAGGATCCGCGCCAGGTCCTCGACCAGCACGCCGCCATCTGCTTCCACGTCCCGTTCCCCAAGATGGTCAAGAAGGCCTTCCTGCACGTCGCTGAGACCTTCGGCTGGGATTACGAGGAAGCGAGCCAGATCTTCGCCGACAAGATCGATCCCAACATGGGCTGGAACCGGATGTGCGGCAACGCCTACACCGCCAGCCTGTGGATGTCGGTGGCCGAGGCCCTGGCCGGCATGGCCAGCGGCCAGCGAGTCGCCGCCTTCTCCTACGGCTCGGGCTTCGGCTCCGAGCTACTCGGCCTGACTGCAGGCCCCGAGGCCGCCGCCGGCGCCTGGGCGGTGGACGTCGAGAACGATCTCGCCCAACGTCAAACCATCGACGCCGCGGGCTACGAGCAGCTGCGCGGTGTGCGGTTGGCAGCGTCGGCCTGACGGCCTCACGAAGCCGCAACACCGCGGTACCGCCGCGCCGGCAGCACCCTCGTAACACAGTCTGTAACACTGTCGTAACGGGATCCGTAACATCGCCGTGCCACCCTTGCGGCATGACGGTGGTTCTTGCTGGCTCGTCCCCGTCCACAGGTGCGGGTGCGTCGCAGCCGCATCGAACCTACCTAGGCCTCGCTGCATGCCTGGCGCTGGCCTGGGCCACCGCAGCGCAGGGTAGCGACCTGCGCTTCGAGCGTCTATCCCTCAAACAGGGTCTCTCCCAGAGCACCGTCAACGCCGTCGTGCAGGATCACGATGGCTTCCTCTGGCTCGGCACTCAGGATGGGCTCAATCGCTACGACGGTCATGACTTCGTGGTCTATCGCAGCGACCCTGAAGATCCCGCCAGCCTGAGCAACAACGTCATCCGCACGCTGCTGGTCGCTCGGGACGGCACCTTGTGGATCGGCACCGACGGCGGGCTGAACGCGTTCGATCGGGCGACCGGACAGTTCACCCGTTACCGCCACGATCCGAAGGACCCGCAAAGCCTCGGCCACGATTTCGTCTGGGTCCTTTGCGAGAGCCGCGACGGCGACCTTTGGATCGGGACCGATGGGGGTGGCCTCCATCGCCTCGATCGCGCTAGCGGCCGCTTCACCCACTACCGCCATGCACCCGACGCTCCCCTCAGCCTCGGCAATGACGAGATTCGTGCCCTGCTCGAGGATTCCACCGGTGCCCTATGGGTCGGGACCGAGGGTGGGCTCGACCGGCTCGATCGTCAGACTGGGCAATTCACCCACTTCCGTCACCGTGCGACCGAGCCGCACAGTCTCGGCCATGATGCGATCCGGGCCTTGATCGAGGATCGATCCGGCCAGCTCTGGGTCGGCACCGATGGCGGCGGTCTCGATCGCTTCGACCGCCAGACCGAGACCTTTCACCCTTTCCGTCACGACCCTGACCATCCCGATAGCCTGAGTCACGACGAGATCCGCATTCTCTTTGAAGACACCTCGGGGGCTCTGTGGGTCGGGACCGATGCCGGCGGGCTCAATCGGCTCGACCCAGCAACCGGTGGCTTCGAGACATTTCATCACCGCTCGACCGACGCCTCGAGTCTGAGCAGCAACTTCATTCGCTCGATCTTCGAAGATCGTTCGCAGGTGCTGTGGGTCGGCACCGACGGCGGCGGCCTCAACAAGCTCGACCGGCAGAAAAACGCCTTCGCCCACTACCGGCACGATCCTTCGGACGAGGACAGCCTGGGCCACAGTCTGGTGTTCGCGATCCTGCAGGACCGCACCGAGGCCCTGTGGATCGGGACCTGGGGCGGTCTGCATCGTCTCGATCGTGCGACCGGCACCATGACTCGCTACCTGCACGACCCGGACAATCCGAACAGCCTGGCCAACGACGAGATCTGGCCGCTGCACGAAGACCGGGACGGCAACCTTTGGATCGGGACCTTCGGCGGCCTCGACCGCCTCGACCCGACCCGTCAGACCTTCACCCACTACCGACACGATCCCGAGCGCCCCGACAGCCTGAGCCACGACTACGTGCGCTCGATCCACGAAGATGCCGCCGGTACGCTGTGGGTGGGGACCGACGGTGGCTTGAATCGCCTGGTTCGCCGCGATCGCCGTGAGGGCCACTTCACCGTCTTTCGGCACGATCCGGCCGATCCGGCCAGCCTGAGCCACAATGACGTGCGAGTGATCCACGGTGGCCGGGACGGCTTGCTGTGGCTCGGCACCGCGGGCGGCGGTGTCAACGCCTTCGCCCCCGAGCGCCAGAACTTCACTCACTATCGGCAGCGCCCGGATCAACCCGGGAGCCTGAGCCATGACTTCGTGCGCTCGATCTACGAAGACCGTGCGGGTCATGTGTGGGTCGGCACCGACGACGGGCTCAACCGGCTCGATCTCGCACGAGATCGGTTCACCGTCTTCCGAACCGCCGACGGCCTGCCCAACAATGTCATCTACGGCATCCTGGAAGACGACGACGGCTTCCTTTGGCTCAGCACCAATGGCGGGCTGTCGCGGCTCGATCCACGAAGCGAGACGTTCGACAACTACGACGTCAGCGACGGCCTGCAGAACAACGAGTTCAACACCGGCGCCTACTACAAGAGTCCCCAGGGCGAGCTCTTTTTTGGCGGCATCAACGGCCTCAACGCCTTCTTCCCGCAGGCGATCGCCGACAACCCACACCCACCGCCCGTCGTGCTGACAGCATTCGAGAAATTCAACCAGGCGGTCGACCTGCCGCAGCCGATCCAGGCGACCGAGGTGCTCGAGCTGTCCTATCGCGACAGCTTCTTCTCCTTCGAGTTCGCCGCCCTCGACTACCGCTCGCCGGCCAAGAATCGCTATGCCTACAAGCTCGAGGGATTCGACGACCGCTGGATCGAGTCGGGTACCCAGCACCAAGCGACCTACACCAACCTGGATCCCGGCAGCTACGTCTTCCGTGTCCGCGGGGCCAACAACGACGGCTTGTGGAACGAGGAGGGG
>JBCCGX010001191.1:0-3230 GCA_039029035.1 Acidobacteriota bacterium
TACTCCCACTCGGCCTCGGTCGGCAACCGCCCCCCGAGCCAGGCGGCATAGGTGTAGGCCTCGTGCCAACTGAAATAGGCTGCGGGCAGATCGGCGGCGCGGCCCGGCTGGTGTCCAGGCTCGAACTGGCGGTAGTCGGCCAGGGTGACCTCGTGCCGCTGCATACGAAAGGCCGCCACCGACACCTCGTGCTGCGGCCGCTCGTCCGCTGTGCCCTCCTGATCGTCGGCCGTACCCATCAGGAAAGTACCGGCGGGTACGTCGATCCACTGCGGATCGTCCGCCGCCGGTCGAGGTGGCGGCGGACGCTGGCGCCGTAACGGGGCCAAGACCTGGCGCCGAAGCTCGGCCGCTTGATCGGCAAGAACGGGGAGTCGTGCCGGTGCGAAGTCGAGCGCCCAGACCAGATTGCCGATCAGTACCGGATCTTCGGGCTGCTCGGCGACCCAGGGCAAGGCCAATTCCACCGCCCGTAGCACGGCAACGCTCCGTTGTGGCTCCTCGAGACCTTCCAGCCCCCATTCCAGAACGTCCGCCGGAGCCTCGCGTTGCCGCAAGAGGCCGAGCAGCTCGGCCGGCTCGGTGGAGAGATCGGCAGCGAGATGGGCCAAGGCTCGGAAGGCTGTCGTGGGCTCGCCGGTCGCGACCTGCTCGCGCAGCGCACGGCGCGCCGCCAGAAGCTCCGTCTGCGTCCAGGCCAACCAGCCGATCAAAGCCAAGACGATCAGCGCCACGCCAGCCAGGGCGGCCCAACGCCGATAGGCCGACTGCCGGTGGGCTCGGGTCGCATCGAACCAGGCCCGACGCTCGCCGTCCGTCAGCAGCGCATCGGCATGCTCCTCGATGCGCTGAAACCGACGGCGCGACACCAAAGTCGCGGTCCAGGTTGCGCCGGATCGAAAGAGCTCCGTGCGCAGGGTGACGAAACGACGCAGACCGAGCAACTCGGCATCGATCAGCAGGCGCCCCTGACGTCCCTCGGCCTCGACCAGACGGACCACGGCTTCCGCCATGCGGTCGTGCGCTAGCACCCAACGCAGACCTTCAGGGCCTTCCCGTGGCACCACCAAGCGGGTCAAGGGCGTCGCCAGGCGCCGCAGCACGGCTTCACCGTCATGGCCGATCGCCCGGGCCAGCTCGCTCGCCGCCAGACCCTCCTGGCGGCGGCCCACCGCAGTGGCCAGCTGGCGCAGAGCCAGGAGTGCGCGCGCCCTTCGGGTCGAGCTCGTAGCGGCACCGGCTGGGAAGGCTCCCTCGAGGGCGCGCCGCAGATGATGGTCGAGAGCCTGGTCGATCAGCGGCGCGGGGTCCTGCGGCACGGCGATCCGTCCCTCTGCATCGGCCTCGGCCAACAAGTGGGCCAGAACCACCTGTAGCTCCGGCACCAGGGGCGCATCGGGCCGAGCCAGGCGGGCGGCGGCGAAGGCACGGGCCAGGCGCTCGGCGTGGCCGGGACGGAAGGACCAAGGGAAGCGCCGAACACTTGCCGCTTCGCCGGCCGCACCCTCGGGTGCTGCAGCATCGCGGGTCCTATCATCGCGGGTCGGACCATCGCGGGTCGCACCACTGCGGGTCGCACCACTGCGGGTCGCACCGCCCCGGGCCGCCGGATCGGACGGCAGCAACGGCGCCTCGATCGCCGCCAGGAACACCCGTGTGGACTCCGCCAGAGGGTCCTCGACGCCCGGCGAGGGTGTGGCCAGGGGAGACAAGCTCATGCCGTGGAAGCGGTCGACGCTCGACAGATCGTGCGGCAGGGCCTCGATGGCCGTCGCGCCCTCGGCCCGTGCGTCGGCCAAGACATCACCAAGCCACTCCCGCAGGGCACCGAAAAACTCTCTGCGATAGGCGACCAGCCAACGGCAAGGTGGCCCCGCCGAGTCGGCACGGCGCGTCACACTGGTGGCCATCAGCACGCCCAGTGCCGCTCTGGCCCGAGCGGCGCCCTGCTGCAAGACATCCTCGAACTGATCCAACACCAAAACCGGCGGCGACCCGCCGAGGCGCTCGGCCTCACCCAGACCGACGACGAAGCGCCCGGGGTCGTCGTCAGCGGGGCCTTCGAAGCCGTGCAGCAAGTCGCCGATCAATCGGGTCGCGAGGCCGGCCTCCGTCGGATGTCTTACCAGCGCGACCGGCACGCCGGCGGCACGCAACTTGGGCACCAAGCCACCGATCAGGAGCGAGCTCTTGCCGTTCCCCGATGGCGCCGAGAGCCCGAGAATCGGCACCGGCATCTGCAACAAGCGGCGCAAACGCGAGATCTCCCCGTCGCGACCGGCAAGGAACTTCGGGTGCCGGTAGGGCAGCAAGACGGGATAAGGCTGGTCCGGTATCTCGGGTGCCGGCCAGGTGCGCAGAGCGACGGCTGCTCGCCGGCCTTCGTGTGGCACGCAGCCTTCGGGCGGATCGCCGACAACCGCGGCAGCGGCCTGCCCATGCGTCGCGGCGCCTGAACCCGAGGCCCAGGCAGACGTTCCACTCGGCGGCGCCAAGGGCCGCGCCGCGCCGCGACTCACCTCGAAGACTTCCAGCTCGTCGGCGAGATCACGGAAGCGATACCAACCGTGGCAGCGCCAGGTCAGCTCGCCATCCGGCTCGCCGCGCCCCCTCCGACGCGCCGCGGCATAGGCCGCACGGCTCAGCAAAGTCTGGCCCGCCGACGTCAGAGCCAGGAGTCGCGAAACGGTCGGCGGCGCAGGTCCTTCGACCTCGACCGGCGCGGCGCCGCGCGCCACATCCTCGGGCGTGTTGTAGCGCAAGACCACCTCGCCGAGGTGAATACCGATTCGCGCTTGCTCAGCCAGCGCCTCCAGACCGTGATGGTAGGCCAAGGCATATCGCACGGCACTCGATGGCTGGTCGAACAGGACCAGCTGCAGGTCGTCCTGACGGATCTCGCGCCCACCATGTCGAGACCGGAGGTCACTGACCCAACGCCCAGAGCCAGGCTCGGCCGGCACCGCAGCGCCCTCTGCCGCCGCTTGCGAAGCGCTCACACGGCTCTCCACGACGCTGACCAGCAGAGTGATGACCTGCACCGAATCAACGGGCGTACTGCGAGTCGCCTCGTCGAACCCCGTATCTCTCTCTGGGGTGTCGGCGCCAGACTCGCCTGGCCGCTGACCGAGCAGTGTCTGCCCCACTCGGATCGCTGTCAACTCGGCCTCGACCGCACCGGCAGAGGTCGGCCGGCGGCTGGGATCCTTGTCGAGCAGGCGCTCCACCAA
>JBCCGX010001192.1:0-3220 GCA_039029035.1 Acidobacteriota bacterium
AACACGGGATAGCGCTGACAGTGCGCGGTCACTTTGGTCCACGTCGATGCCATCACGCATGCCGATGCGCACGACCTCTATAGCCGTGAAAGGGAAAGCCAAGGTCGCGGCCTGTGGGAGCACACCACGGATCGCCGCAAGATCTGCCATGACACGAGTTAAGACCGTGCGCCAGTTAGGCGGCCAGGGCCTTTTCGCTCAGGTAGCGGTCTCTGTTCACGAGGCAGGAGAGTCACCTGGCCAGGTCGCAGTTTCCGAGGCCGTCGAACTGTCAGGGGGCCATTGGATTGCTCGTGCTGCGATAAGAGGTGCGGAGTTGGCATTGAAGGATCTGGACGCGGCCGATCGGTCCGTCTGCATCGAGGAGATCGTCTACTTGCTCGTAGATGCCGCCGCCGCTGGCTTTGCCTTTGCTAGCTACGAAGCTGTCCATGAAGAAATCACCGGCGAAAGGCGCTTTCCTGTCGTTGATGGCGACGCATTGGAGGTCATTGCGGTACAAGCGCAGGTTGTCGAACCGGCAGGGCCTTGAATGCCTACGGACCAGACGCGTAGAGAATGATCGATCCGAGCGACCCCAGGATCGACATGGGGCGTCACAGGAATGGCGGAACGTTCGTTCGAGTCGTACACCTACCTACAGGGGCGGCATGCACACGAGGCCCAATCGGAGACCGCGCAGCGCATCAAGTCCGGGATGAGCTCATTGAACAGCTCGAAGCGAAAGTTGCCGAGCGATCCGGTGAGGACCCCGCATGAGTTACAACTCCGCCAAGGGGCTCATAGCGCATGATTTACCGGTGTCGCAAGTGCGACCACCAAGAGGAACGGGGAGTCCTACCGGGCGCCACCTGCGGACTCTTGATGTTCCTTCAGATCGGACTTGCGGCAGGCATCATCGTCGTCGTTGTTTCGGGATTACTCCCGGATGGATTGGGCTGGTGGTGGTTCCTGGCAGCCCCTGGGACGTTGTTGCTAGCCCTGCCAGGTTGCTGGTTGATTAGCCTCGTCCTAGGAGTGTTGGAGTGGGTTTTCATCGCACTCTTCCCCTGCCCGAAGTGTGGCAGACGATCGTGGTCTTTCGGATTCACTCAGGGATTCGGGCTATGAGCGAGAGCCTGGGCGCTAATCACTCTGCAAGGCCGACACCGGATCGATCCGAGTGGCTCGCCGGGCCGGCAAATAGCAGGCGAGGAGGCCGACGACAGCGAGGAGGCCGCCGACTTCGAGAATCGGCTGCAGGGGAATCTGGGTGGTGGCAGCGGTGAGGCCGTCGCTGGCGGCGGCTTCGAAGAGGCTGGCGACGAGGGCGACGACGCCGGCGGAGGCGGGGATGCCGAGGAACAGGCCGATGCCGGCCAGCCGAGCGCCCTGGCGAGTGACGCGGCCGAGGATCTGGCCGGGGCGGGCGCCGAGGGCCATGCGTAGGCCGATCTCGCCGGTTTGTTGGGAGACCGAGAAGGTCATGACGCCGAAGATCCCCATTGCCGCCAGGACGAGGGCGAGCACACCGACGAAGAACAGCACCTGGGAGATCATCGTCGGCCCGGCGAGCTCGGCAGCGACGTGCTCGTCGACGGTCTTGACCTGGCTGATGGGCTGCGCCGGATCGAGCTGCCAGATGGCCTGCTGGATGGGTGCCGTCAGGGCATAGGGATCGCCGGCGGTGGCGCGGACCATGGCGTGGAGGCGGCGCACCGGCTGTTGGGCCAGGGGGAAGTAGACCGCGGGCTCAAGGGGCTCGAGGCCGGCCATGCGCCCTTGGGTCACGTTGGCGACGACGCCGATGATCTCTCGCGACGCGCCCTGCACGGTGAGGCGGCGACCGATCGGGCTGGTGTTGGCGCGGCCGGTCTCGGCGTCGGCTGCGCCGAGGTGGCGATCGACCAGCTCTTGGTTGACCACGATGACCGGCGCGGCGTCGGCATCATCGGAGGTGGCGAAGCCGCGGCCATCGAGCAGGTCGACCCCCATGGCCTGAAAGTAGCCCGGTCGGATCGCCAGCCAGGAGGTTTGCGGCGCTTCGTTGCGTTCCATCGGCTGACCGTCGACGAGCAGCTCGGTGAAGGACAGGTTCCGAGTGCGCGGCAGGTCGCTGACCAAGGTGGTAGCGCTCGTCCCACCCACCCCTTCGAGGGCTTCGCCGAGGCGCTCGGTGAACTGTCGCGTCGCATCCTCGTCGGCGAAGCGGTGCTCGGGTAGCTCGAGCTGTAAGGTGAGCAGGTTCTCCGAGTCGAATCCCGGGTCGATGTCGAGCGCCTGGTGAAAAATATCGGACATCACTGCGGCGCCGATGAGGATGGTCAAGGCGAGGGCAAACTCGGCCACGACGAAGGTGCTGAGCATGCGCTTCTTCTCGCGCGAGGACGTGGTGCCACGCTGGCTGTCGAGCAAGGGTGCCAGCAGGCTGCCGCGCAAGGCTTGCAGCGCTGGGCTGATGCCGAAGGTGAGACCGGCGAGAAGCGAGATCAAGAGACAGAAGGAGAGCACCGCTGCGTCGAGACTCGGGGCGTAGAACGTCGGCATCATGTCCGGCATCGAGCCGGCGACGCCGCGGACGCCCCAGATCGACAAGAAGGCCCCCAGAGCGCCGGCCAGGAGGGCCATGAGTACGCTCTCGGTCAACATCTGGCGCAGCAGGCGGCCTTTGCCGGCTCCCAGGGCGACACGGACCGCGACCTCCTTGTGCCGTGCGTCGGACTTGGCGAGCAAGAGACTGGCAACGTTGACACAGGCGACCAGCAGCACCATGACGACGACAACCATCAGGATTTGCGCTAATCGGGTGTCGGTCTTGCCGGGGAAAACGCTGTCGACCGCTTGCAGCTCCACTTCCCAGCCTTCGTTGGTCTCGGGAAAGCGGGCCTCCAGGCGCGCGGCGATGGCGCTCATCTCGTCCTGAGCCTGGACGATGGAGATGTCCCGCGCCAGCCGGCCGGTGACGATCAACGACCGGTCGGCGCGCTCCTCCCGCTCGTCGGTGAAATCTGCCGGGACCCACAACTCGACCGTACCGAGGAGGAAATCGAACGCTTCGGGCATCACGCCGACGACGGTATGCGGCTCGTCGTCGAGCATGAGGTCCATGCCGAGGATCGCCTCGGTGGCGCCCAGCCGGCCGCGCCACAGGGATTCGCTGATCACCGCCACCGGCGCCGCACCTTGGCGGCCCTCGTCGCTGTGGAAAGCGCGGCCTTGCAGAGGCTGGGCGCCGAGAACG
>JBCCGX010001193.1:0-3214 GCA_039029035.1 Acidobacteriota bacterium
ACCGACGCCGCCACCGCCCGCGCCAACCTGGGGATCGTCGACGATCCGACCCAGGTCGGCCTCCTGGCAGCCGCCGCCTTTGGCGGCAGCCCGGCCACGGCCAGCGTCACCTTCGAAACGCCCTACGCCGCCGGCACCACCTATGCCGTGCTGCTGACCCCCATCAACAGCGATCCCAGCAACCTGGTGACGGCCAACGTCATCGCCCTCGATGAAACCGGCTTCACCGTCGCCGTGAGTGGCAACACCGCGAGCCTGACTGCGGTCAGCTGGATGGTCCGCCCGGCCCTGGTCGCCACCGCGGTGACGATCACCTCGCCGGCCAACGGCAGCGCCTTCACCCCGACCGAGAGCTTCCAGGTCGACTACAGCCTAGCGACGGCCGATGGCGTGCGCGCCTACTTAGGTGGTGTCGTCCAGCTCGAGCAGATCGGCTCGGGTCCGCTCACCCTCACCGCGCCGGCCGCCGACGGCCTCTACGAGCTGCGGCTCGAGGCGATCGACGCCAGCGGCACCGAGCTCGGCGCCTCCGATGCGATCCAGATCGAGGTCTCGACCCTGATCGTCGGCGTCGGCTGCACCGTCGTCGCGCCGAACGTGTGGAACAACGGCTACACCCTGGACGTCACGGTGTCCAACGACGGTAGCGAGACGATCAGCGCCTGGGCCGTGGCGCTGCAATTCACTGAGCCGACCACCTTCGGCAACTTCTGGAACGCCCAGCTGACGCTCTCCGCCGACGGCACGCGGGTCGACGCGGTCAACGTGAGTCACAACGGCACCCTGGCCCCCGGCCAGAGCGCCACCTTTGGCCTCCAGGGCACCCACGACGGCACCTTCGAGCTGCCCACCTGCAGCGACAACTGAGCCACCAGGGAAGGATGAACCGTAGCCGGGGATCGTGGCCCGCCCTCTTCGGAGGGCGGGTCTTACTTCGTTGCGTGCTGCTCGAGCAAGGCGAGGGTGTTCTCGAGCAGCTCATGGCCGCCAGGACTGCCATGGCCCGGCACGACGATACGCGCTGCTCCGTAGAGCCGCCACACCGTCTCGATCGTCTGCGGCCACGCGACGAGATCTGCCTGGCCGGTATAGCCCAGGCTCGTCGTCGTCCCGGATCGGACGAGGCAGCCGCCGAACAGCACCTCGGCGTCGGGGATCCATACCACCGAGTTATCGACCGTGTGCCCGCCGCCGACATGGTGCAGGGTCAAGGTCCGCCCGCCGAGCTCGACCTTCAGGGGCTCGGTGAACGTATTCTGGGGGACCACGTTGCCTTCCCGGCGAGCGAACTCGGCCGTCTTCGCCGAAGCGTAGGACACGGCGCCCAGCTTGTGGGCTGCCGCCAGACCGCCCGCACAATCTTCGTGCGAATGCGTCGCGACGACAACCTCGAGCTTGGCCGACAGAGTGCCGGACGCCCACTCCGCCAGAGCGTTCGTTTGGGCGCCGGTCCAGGGCGTATCGATCAGCGCCGCGCTGCCGGCCGACAACACCAGCAGACCGTTCGCCGGCGTCCGGCCGTACTCCTCCAGGGTGGCATAGGACACATGTCGCCAAACACCTTCGGCGATCTCCTCCACCATCAGGTCTTCGTTCAGCCAGGTCGGCTCGGCAGGCGAGCCTTCAGCCGGTGAGGGCCTTGCGGGACTAAGCACGAGAATCAAGAAACCAAGAAACAGCTGACGGATCATCACGGCCTCTCCCGGAACAGGGTTTTCGTCGGTAGAGCCTATGCCGTATCCAGCAGAGTTGCGAGCTTCAAAACCTCCGTCGATGCTGGGAGTGCCGGCATCTTGCCGGCTTCTGCCACCGCGAAGAACCGCTGGCACCGAATTCAGAGGGATCGATGAAGAAGATCAAGACGCTGGGAGCGCCGGCATCTTGCCGGCTTCTGCTGCTGCTAAAAGTACGGCAGCTCACCGTGCGCCTCGATAAGATCACTGACGTCATGCCTTCGAAGCAAGCGATCAGCGAGCCTCCAAGACCTTGGCGAAGCCGCGGCTACCTGCCCCACTTCGACCAACCCGGTCTCGTTCAGTCGCTGACCTTCCGCCTCGCCGACTCCCTGCCTCGGACCTTCATCGAACAATGCGAGCGGGACCTCCGGGCGCTTCCCGAGTCGACCCGCCAGACAGAGAAGGAACGGCAGATCGCAGCCTATCTCGACCAAGGTGCAGGAGCTTGCCAGCTTCGCGATCAGCGGATCGCGAAGCTAGTCGAAGACGCCCTTCTCTACTTCGACGTCGAGCGCTACCGCATCTTAGGCTGGTGCGTCATGCCGAATCACGTCCATGCCGTCATCGGGACAAAGCCCGGTTATCCATTAAAGGCCATCGTCCACTCGTGGAAGTCGTTCCCTGCCAGCCGGGCCAATCGGATCTTGCAACGCGAGGGACGTTTCTGGCAGCGGTAGTACCACGATCGATTCATTCGGGACGAGAAACACTTTGCCAAGACCATGCGCTATGTGGAGGGCAACGCCGTCGTGGCCGGGCTCGTAGCAACGGCGGAGGATTGGCGATGGTGCAGCGCTTGGAGGGGAAGGGAAAGCTCGGCATAAAAAACCGCGCCCAGAGCCGGCAGGATGCCGGCGCTCCCAGCGACGTTCTCGATCGATCAAAGCACGTTGCTGTAGGAGCCAAACGCGACAGATGGATCAAAACTGGCCCCGAGCTGGCAGGTGCCGACGTTCCCAGCACCGAT
The DNA here is from genome assembly GCA_039029035.1 of Acidobacteriota bacterium. GTDB lineage: Bacteria > Acidobacteriota > Thermoanaerobaculia > Multivoradales > J023 > JAAELT01. The sequence goes on from JBCCGX010001193.1 coordinate 2,704, forward strand.
CCCGACTTGGTTCGTGCCGCTAATGGCGCACGTACCGGTACTCCTCGAGTACAGGGTGGCCCAAAGGGCAACAAACTCTAAATCCTCCGACGGTGCTGGGAGCGCCGGCATCTTGCCGGCTTCTGCTCCAACTACCCCGCTCCATTTAACATGAAACAGAAGGTCGAGCCCTCTCCTCGGCCCTCGGACTCGACCCAGATCCGGCCGCCGTGGACCTCGACGATGCGCTTGGCCAGGGCCAGACCGAGACCGGTGCCGTCTGAGGCCGCCGGGTCGAGGCGCTCGAAGAGCTCGAAGATCTTCTCGTGGTAGCGCGGCTCGATGCCGGGCCCGTTGTCGCGCACGATGACGGTCGGCGCGTCACCCTCAGACCGGGCGCCGATCTCGATGCACGGCGTCTGCCCATCCGCGTGCCGCAGGGCGTTGTCGATCAAGTGGCGCATCAGCTCCTCGAGTCGCGGTCGATCGCCGTACAGGGTCGGCAGTTCGGGGGCGACCTCGAGCACGGCGC
>JBCCGX010001194.1:0-3212 GCA_039029035.1 Acidobacteriota bacterium
GCCGTCGGGCCGTACATCGGGTGACGGAATCTCCGGCCGCATCGAGCGGGCGATGACCCTCGCCCCTTCGGGCGTCGCCGGATCCGCATAAGCGCCGCCGACCTCGCCCCAGACCACCCGCCCGGACTCAATGTCTCGCAGTCGTGTGCTGAGGAAGCCGGGAATCACGATCACCGGGTTGCGATCAGGGTAGCGCCGCGCCGCCGCCGGATCGTAGAATTTATCGAGATCGGCGGGCACCAAGGTCGCCAGGCAACCGGTGAGCAACAGGAACCACAGTGCTGCCGCCAGCCAACGTCCCGCCGTCAGCCACCGCCCTGCCGCCAGAATCTTCGCTCCCATCACACCTCGTCTCGATCGATTGCCACTCGCTTGAGCTGGTCGGCGGCTGTCAACTTGATTTCCAGCGCGGGATTCGGTCGCGAATCCTGCCGAAGCGGAGCTCCTCGAAAAGTGGATCGACCAGCTCGGGGTCAGCGCCATCGAGACTCAGCTCGTCTAGGTCGGCGGTGGCCGGCGCATCGATGGCGATGGTGGCCAGCTGGCGGGAGAGAAAGGCCTGCTCGCGCTGGTCGACGAGCTTCTTGTGTAGCGATTTGGCACCACGGATAGGTAACGAAGGGACCTCGTCGAGACGTTCGTAGATCGCCTCCAAGCTACCGAGGGCGGAAAGTAACGCCACCGCCGTCTTGGCGCCGACGCCGGCGACTCCGGGAATGTTGTCGACGCTGTCACCGGCTAGCCCCAGATAGTCGGCGATCTGCTCCGGACGGACGCCGAACTTCTCCTCCACTTTGGCCGCGTCATAGCGCTCGTCCTTGGCGAAGTCGAGCAGCGTGACGCGCTCGTTCACCAGTTGCGCCAGATCTTTGTCTGAGGTCACCACCACGAGCTCGTGACCGTCAGCCTCGAGCTGGCGGCACAGGGTTCCCACCAGGTCGTCGGCTTCGTACCGCAGGTCGACATAGATCGCCGCTCCCAGGGCCTCGCCGACTTCTTGACACCAATCGAGCTGCGCTTCGAGAGCCGGCGGAGGCAGCTCTCGCTGCGCCTTGTAGTCCGGATAGATCTCGTTGCGGAAGCTGGTCGTCAGGCTCTTGTCGAACGCCAGACCGAGATGGGTGACCTCTTCCTGCTCGATCAGCCGGAGCAGAAACTGGGTGAAGCCGTAGACCGCGTTGACTGGCAAGCCCGACTGGCCGACCATCTTGGACGGGATCGAGAAATAGCCGCGGAAGATGTACGGGCTGGCATCGACGAGATGAATTGTGTGCTCGGACATACAGGCTCTCGACGTCGGCCGATTCTCGGTGACGATCGGCAATGGGTGGGAAGGGGTAGAATCAATATCTCTCCAGCCTGGCCAGTAGATCACAGGAGACGTCGAGTTGGCACGTCTGAAACTTCATCATTGCTTCCTAGGGCTGGCCCTGACCCCCTTCCTGGGGTGCGGCCAGTCGACCCGAGACGGCGACTGCACCGGCGCGTATCGCCCGATCCACGAACTCCAGGGCGCCGACGAGACCAGTCCTCTCGCTGACCAAGAGGTCACCGTACGGGGTATCGTGGTTGGCGACTTCCAGGGTACTCATCGCCTCGACGGCTTCTTCGTACAGGATCCCGACAGCGACGAGGATCCTCTGACCTCCGAGGGTCTCTTCATCTTTGCGCCCGAGAGTTCTGACGTCGCTGTTGGCGATGTGGTCCAGGTCACGGGCCGGGTCGAAGAGTACTCGCGCCTGACTCAGCTGAGCGCACGAAAGCCGATCGAGATCTGCCGCTCGGGGGACGCTCCGGACCCGGTCCCTCTGTCGCTGGCCAGCGATCGCCTGGAGTCCTTCGAAGGGATGTCCGTCATCGTCCGAGACGAGCTCACGGTCGCCAGCACACACCTGCTGGCCAGTGCCGGCCAGCTCCTCGTCGCCCAGGGCGGCCGCCCCTTCCACACGACCCAGCGCGAGTCCACCGACGACCCGCAGCCCGTCCCGACCTTGTTGATCGACGACGGGAGTCGGGTCGAGAATCCCGTTTCCCCTCCGTTTCTCGAACCCGCTGGAACCCGACGGGTCGGCGACACGGTACGCGGGCTGGTCGGCATCCTCGCCCAGGAAGACGAGAATTATGTCCTCCTACCCACCGCCCCGGCGTCGTTCGAAATCGTCAACCCGCGGCCCCAATCGCCACCCGAGGTGGGTGGCACCGCGCGGGTGGCGAGCTTCAACTTGCTCAATCTGTTCAGCACCCTCGGTGAGCGCGGTGCGGAGAGCGCGAAAGAGCTCGAGCGTCAATGCGCCAAGCACGTGGCGGCGATCCGCGGATTGAACGCCGATATCGTGGCACTGATCGAGCTCGAGAACCTCGGCGATACGGCCCAGCAGCTCCTGGTCGACGCGCTCAACGACAGCGAGAGCAGAGACGAGAAGGCCTGGGCCGCCGTGCCGACTCCCGCTAGCGGTATGGGTGACGATCCGATCCGCGTTGGCATGATCTACCGACCCGCCACCGCCCGGACTGTCGGGCTACCGATGGCCGATCACGACCCGGTCTACAAGCGGCCTCCTCTGGCACAAACCTTCGACCTGCGCGGCCAGCGGCTGACCGTCGTCGTCGGCCACTTCAAGTCGAAGCGCTGCGGTGACGCCGAAGGCGAAAACAAGGATGCCGGTGATGGGCAAGGGTGCTGGAACGCGCTACGCACGCACCAGGCCGAGCGCCTGGCGACCTGGGTGACCGAGCTGCAAAGCACAGGCCCCGACGTGCTGGTGCTCGGCGATCTCAACGCCTACGGCACGGAAGACCCGATCCGCGCCCTGGTCGACAGCGAGTTGGTCGATCAGGTCGCGACGCATGTGCCGCCGCCGCAACGGTACTCCTACATCTACAGTGGCGTCTCCGGTTACCTCGACCATGCGTTGACCACTGGCAGCCTCGACCGCAAGGTGACTGGGGTGGCGTTCTGGCACATCAACTCCGACGAGCCGACGGTCCATGACTACCGGATCGAGGTCGAAAGCGAGGCCGACGCCTACTATCGGCCGGATCCATTTCGATCCTCGGACCACGACCCCGTGTTGATCGGGCTGGATTTCTGAGACCGCCTCGGACAAGGTGTAGATGCACTGGCTCCAAATCCTATCGCTGGCGATTCGCCTCGCCGCCTGCCTTGGATCTCTGGTGCTGTTGTTACGCCTGCGCGATCGACGGCTCGCCGC
>JBCCGX010001195.1:0-3208 GCA_039029035.1 Acidobacteriota bacterium
CCCTTCCGCCTTTGCAATCGGTGCTCGCCGACTACACCCGAAGACAGTTGAGGACTCGCTTCGCTCCGACCACGGCACGTCCCAGTCCTTGCATCGGGCCCATGGATTGCGGCACCGGCCTCATGGGGCGGGCCACCACCATCTTGCTGCGGCGAACGAGCGAGGCTCGCAACCTGCTCATCACCGTTCGTCATCTGGAAGACACGCCGCTTCTCTATCCTTTGGACTTGACCGCTTCGATCCCCACAGCTTCCGGCGGGACATCGGTGACGACGACGATCTCATCGAATGAGCTCGGGCGAACGACCTTTCTATTGCCGATCCCACCCGAGATCCCCGAGGACGGTGGTATGGACATCGAGATTCGAGCCGATCGAGTTGTCGTGGCGAAAGATGTGCTGGCGCTGCGCTCGGTCAGCATCGAGAGCATCGAACAGCAACCCTGAGCTAGTCTTCCGGGCCCGGCAGGCGGCACAGCTCGGACCGAATCACCTCGAGGTCAGTCGAGGTAACCCAGAGCACGGAGCTTGCTCTCCAGCTCCGGATCGTGGGGGGGCGGAGCCAATGGTGGGTCGGCCCTGGCGCTGAGCGTCAAGGTCATCTCGATCGCACCGCGAACTGGGGTGTCGCCGGAACGAGGTCGGCAGGCCTGCCGGTCGAGCCAGAATCGCAGCGGCTCGCCGCCGGTGATGGCAGCCGCATCAACGCGGCAGACCTCTGCTCCGAAGCGGCTGACTCGCAGCGTCTCGAGGTTCTGCACTTCCTCCAAAAAGAGGCTGAGCTTGCTTGCAGGCGGAAGAGCAACAACGAATCCCCGCGGCTCCCTGTTCCACTCTACGGTCGCGCCTCCCAGATCTAGCGTTTTGACGCTCCTCGGCTTGACCACGCTACCGCCGCCCAAATGCAGCTGATGGGGCTGCGAGTCGGAATTCGTGAGATCGATCTTCAGCCCCTTGAAGCTTTCTTGGAGCTTCTCGAAGACTCGCTGTCGGAGTCTCTGCCCTTCCGCAGCTCCAAGCACATGATTGTGCTGTTCGTCCGGATCCTCGCCCAGCCGGTAAAGCTCTTCTTGGCCTTGGATCGGCGCAAATGCAGAGTTGTTGTAGTGGTACTTCAGCCGATTCGATAGTCGCAGTGAGACGCCGAAGTTGGTCGATGAGGCATAGGACCAGGCCTCGCGAGAGGAGTCACTGGGCGCCCCGTTGCCTTCCATCAACGGCCGCAGGGATCTACCATCGAGCTTTGGCGGTACAGCGAAACCGACGAGGTCGAGAATCGTCGGCAACAGATCGACCGAACGCACTTGCGCCGTGACGGTGCGGCCGGCGCCTCTGCCGTCGGGCGTCGCGACGATCAAGGGTACCAACAGGTTGAAGTCGTACAGGTATGCATGGCTCGCGAGCCCCCGCTCACCGAGAGCCTCTCCGTGGTCAGAGGTCAGGATGACCAGGGCGTCGTCCCCGACCTCGTCGAGTAGCTTGCCGATATGAGAGTCGGCGTAGGCCAGGCTGCTGTCGTACAGATCACCGACGCCTGGGAGCTGCGACTCGGCCAGCGGCGTGCCGTCCCGGCGGCTTCCACTCGAAGTTTTGATGACGAAGGACCGGCGAACCATGAACCCTGTCCTCTCGTCCGATGGCTCGGCGAAGATCCCGAGCCGTGCCAGCTCACCGATCTCCTGACCGCCGGAAAAGAGGCTGTAGAAGGGCTCGCGGGGGCGAAACGGAGAATGAACCTCGTAGGTGTGGAAGAAGAGGAAGGTCGGTTGGCTCGGTGTGGCACGGAGCAGGGCGAGAGCTCGCTGGATCCCGTCTTCGAGCTCTCCGTCCTGAGCACTCTTCGAAGGCCAATAGCGAAAGCGGTCGAAGCCCTGGGCCAAGCCATAGCGCGGATGAAGGTAGGCGCCGCCAGTGATCGCTGCGGTGGCGTAGCCCTGCCGCCTCAGGAGATCGGCGACGGTTTCAGCCTGAGGAGGCAGCGGGCTGGAGTGGTTGTGACCGTGGCTCAAGGCGTCGAGTCCGGTAAACATCGAGATGTGCGATGGAAGCGTCCAAGGTGCCGACGCGACCGCATTGTGGAAGGTCGTCGCACGGCGCTGTGCCCAGCGGTCGATCCGGGGCGTGGTTTCCCGTTCGTGGCCATAGAGCGAGAGCCGATCGGCCCGCAGGGTGTCGATGACGATCAGAACGATGTTGGGCCGCGCTGTCGAAACGGGCTGCAGGACCACCGGGTTCGCCCAGTACCCGAGATCAGGTCCGGGTTGCTGCGCGGCAGAGCCGGAGACCTCGAGACCGATTCGGATCCTTTGACCCGCCCAGTCATCGAGATCGATCGAGGCTTCGTGCCACACGCCAGCGTTGCCTTGGCCGTACCCCACCTCATCGGCGAAGAGAGTCTCCTGGGTTTGGTCAGCCGCCCCGGCGGTGACGCGAAAGTGGACGTTCTGCTCGAGACCAGGCTCAGTGCCGTAGGCAAAAACAAATCGGCTGCCCGACCTGACGTCGATCTCGCGCTCGATCGTCAGACCGGGGGGAGCGATCAACGCATTGCGCACGTCGTGGTCGAGATCCACTTTCCACGGCCGGTCGGCCGTGCGGGTCAGCCGGCCTCCGTCGAGAGACCTCTTCGATCCACGGATGGACCGCAGGCAGATCTCCTTTTGGCTGGAGGACTTGACGTCGACCTGCAGATGGGTGATGTGGCCCTGCCACAACGGATGGGAAACCACATCGAAGGCATAGGCCTGCGTGCTGCCGGCATGCCCGCGCCTCGGCGGTGCCTTGAGTTGCCGTTCCCGGTTGAACCGATATCCGGGAGACTTCCAGAAGAGCCGGAGGTCTCCGGTGTGGAAACCGGATAGCTCGAGCTCGATGTGATCGATTTCCTTGGCCTCGAAACCGGCTTTCCTGAACAGGCGTGGAAAGGCCTCCGCCGGGGCGACGAGGCAACCGTCGCGGAAAACGGGGTCGACCCCGGGCCGGAACTGCCAGAGATCGAGGTCCTCCGAGCTTTCGAAGCTCCAATCGAAGACTGGAACGAACTCATAAAGCTGCGAGCCGCTCAAAACCTCGGTCGGGTCCTCTTCGATGAAACGTAGTCCAATCTCCGTTCCCGCCAACGGTCGCTGCGTTCGGCAGCCGACAAGGCAGAGGGCCCCCAGCAGACAGACTGGCAGCAACACCGCCAAGAACCGCCACACAGCTGCCGC
>JBCCGX010001196.1:0-3205 GCA_039029035.1 Acidobacteriota bacterium
GTCAACTCTGATATATTTTCCCGAAGGACCCGCATGACGGCGCAAATCCACTTCCTCCTCAACGATCGGGTGGTCTCGACCCACGAGTCGCCAGGGCTGCTGGTGCTCGACTACCTGCGCCATCGGCAGCGCTTGACGGGGACCAAGGAAGGCTGCAAGGAAGGGGATTGTGGGGCCTGCACCGTATTGATCGGCGAGCTTGTTGGCGACTCAGTGCGCTACAAGCCGGTGACCTCTTGCCTGATGCCGATCGGTGAGCTGCAGAGCAAGCACCTGGTGACCATCGAAGGTCTCAACCTGCCGGACCTGACACCGGTGCAGCAGGCGATTGTCGACGAGGGGGCTAGCCAGTGCGGCTTCTGCACTCCAGGCATCGTCGTCTCGTTGACCGGTCTGCTGATGCAAGACGCGGCGTCGATCGATCGCGAGTCGGTCAAGACGGCCCTTTCCGGGCACCTCTGCCGCTGCACGGGCTATCGCTCGTTGAAGGCGGCGGGTGACCTGATCGGCGACGCGGTGAGGCAGCGCACCGGGGTCGACGCTCTGGTCGACGACGGCCGTTTGCCGGCTTGGTTCCGTGCCGCACCCGCGCAGCTGCAGGCGTTGCGGGATCAGCGCGAGGCGGCAGAGAGGAGCGCCGAGCCGCCGAGCTTCGTCATTGCGGGGGGAACGGACCTCTACGTGCAGCAGGGCGAGGATGTGCCCGATAGGTCGGTCGACGTGCTGAACCTGCGACCGGAGCTCAAGGGTATCGAGCGCCAGAACGGTCATCTGCGGGTCGGCGCCCTGACCACCTTCGAGGAGTTCGCCGAGCACCCCGAGGTACGACGGCAGATCCCCGAGATCGCCGACTACATGTTCCTCATCGCCTCGTGGCAGATCCGCAACCGGGCCACCCTCGGTGGCAATGTGGTCAATGCCTCACCGATCGGTGACATGACGGTGCTGCTCCTGGCCCTCGACTCGCAGCTCGTGCTAGTCGCCGGTGAGCGCCATCGCACGGTGCCGATGCGGTCTTTCTTCCAGGGCTACAAGGTCATGGACAAGGCGCCGGACGAGATCCTGACCGAGATCCTCATTCCCGTGGTCGACTCGTCGACTCGCGTCCACTGGGAGAAGGTCTCGAAGCGCAAATGCCTCGACATCGCGACAGTCAACAGCGCCATCCGGATCCGCACTGAAGGGGACCGCATCGAGGATGTCAGTCTGGCGGTCGGCGGAGTCGCGCCGATCCCCCTGAGGCTCGAAGCGACGGCGGACTCTCTGCGCGGTCAGCGACTCGATCAGGCGACGGTGGAAGGCGCCCTCGCCGTGGCCCAAGGCGAGATCTCGCCGATCTCCGACGTGCGCGGTAGTGCGGATTACAAGCGTCTGCTGACTCGGCAGCTCTTGATCGCGCACTTCACTCGGCTCTTTCCAGACCGTCTCGCGGTGGAAGATCTCTTATGAAACACATGCTTAGGGAAACAGGCTGTGAGACACGGCCAATGCAACACATACTGTGAGACCTAGCCTCTGAGACCGACACGATGAAGCACATCGACGCCGCCGCCCACACCCGTGGCGAATCCGAGTACGTCGACGACGTCCGGCCACCGGCCGGCATGTTGCACGCGGCCGTCTTTCCGTCGCCGGTCGCCCACGGTGCGATTGCGACGCTCGATCTCGAGGCAGCCCGGGCGGCCGACGGCGTGGCGGCGGTGCTCTCTGCGGCGGATATCCCGGGCGAGAATCAGATCGGTACGATCATTCGCGACGAGGCGCTGTTGGCCGAAGAGGAAGTGCATTTCGCCGGCCAGCCGGTGGCGGTCGTCGTTGCCGAGAGCCCCGAGGCCGCTCGGCGGGCGCGGCGGGCGATCCGGATCGACATCCTCGAGAAGCCAGCCATCACCGAGCCCCGCGAGGCCTACGCCAGGGGCCAGATCATCGATCAGCCCCAGGTTTTCGAGCTCGGTGATGTCGACGCGGCCTGGGCGGATTGCGATGTGGTCGTCGAAGGGTCTTGCGATATCGGCGGGCAGGAGCACGTCTATCTGGAGACCCAGCGGGCTCGTGCGGTGCCTTTGGAAGGCCCCAACATGCGGGTACATGCCTCCACCCAGAGCCCGACCGCGATTCAGAAGACCGTCGCCTCGGTGCTCGGGGTAGCGTCGCACTGCATCGAGGTCGACGTCAAGCGCCTGGGCGGCGGCTTCGGTGGTAAGGAAGATCAGGCGACGGCATGGTCCTGCCTGGCGGCCCTGGCGGCCAGGGTCACCGGCTCGCCGGTCGAGCTGGTGCTCGATCGGGCCGAAGACACCCTGATGACCGGCAAGCGCCACCCCTACCAATCGGATTTCAAGCTCGGGCTCAAGGCGGACGGCGAGCTCGTCGCCTTCCAGGCCTGGCACTACCAGAACTCTGGCTCCGCCGCCGACCTCTCGACGCCGGTGCGGGCGCGCACTCTGTTCCACGGCACCAATAGTTACTACATCCCCCATGTCCGGATGATGGCGGTGTGCTGCCGGACTCACCTGCCGCCCAACACCGCCTTCCGTGGCTTCGGCGGCCCGCAGGGCATGTTCGTCATCGAGAGCGCCCTGGCCAAGGCAGCGGACGTGATGGGGGTCTCGAGGGACGCTCTACAGCGCCGCAACCTGTTGCGTGAGGGGGACGAGTTTCCCTATGGCCAGCGCGCCGAGGCAGCTCGCGCCGAGCGCTGCTGGGACGAAGCGACACAGGCCTTCGATCTTGCCGCGACGGCGGAGCGCGTGGCGCGCTATAACCGCCAGGAGATGGCGAGCAAGAAGGGTTATGCCGTGATGCCGATCTGCTTCGGCATTTCCTTCACCGCCACGCACCTCAACCAGGCGAGCGCTCTGGTCCACATCTACATCGATGGCAGCGTCAGTGTGTCGACCGGCGGGGTCGAGATGGGCCAGGGCCTGTCGACCAACATCGCGGCGATCACCGCGCGCTCGTTCGGCATCGAGCCACGGCGGGTGAAGGTCGAGTCGACCAACACCACCCGCACGGCCAACATGTCGGCTTCGGCGGCCAGCGCCCAGACCCTGCTCAACGGCAACGCCACCCTGTTGGCCGTCCAACAGATCACGGACCGCTTGAAGCGCCATGTGGCGGGCAAGCTCGAAACCGATCCCGAGCGCATCGAGATCCGTGACGAGACGGTCTTCGCTGGTGGCGAGGACAGCGGCTGGACCTGGGA
>JBCCGX010001197.1:0-3204 GCA_039029035.1 Acidobacteriota bacterium
CGTCACCGACCCGCAGCAGATGGCGGAGGCGATCCGCCGCGCTCGGCAGCGCTTCGGCGAGATCCACGGCGTCGTCCACCTGGCAGGCGAGCTGCAGCGGGCGGTGATGCCGATCGCCGAGACAGATCCCGAGACCAGCCGAAAACTCTTCGCGCCCAAAGTACGCGGCACCTTGATCCTCGACGAGCTGCTGGCGGACTCGGCGCTCGATTTCTGCCTCCTCTTCTCCTCCCTATCGTCCGTTCTGGGCGGGTTGGGGTTTGCGTCGTACGCGGCGGCGAACGCCTTCCTCGATGCCTGGGCCCACCACCGGCGCGGCCACCCTGTGCCCTGGATGAGCGTCAGCTGGGATGGTTGGCGCTTCCGACTGGGGGAACCCCTTGATCGTCCCCCTCCGGGGGAACCACGGCAGGCCGCCTCTGAGCACGATCTGGTGATGGAGCCAGCGGAGGGCGTCGAGGCTTTCCGGCGTGTTCTCTCGTTGTGCCGGAACCCGCAAATCGTAGTCTCGACGGGCGATCTGGAAGCCCGCATCGCGACCTGGGTGACGTCGCGGCAAGGTGCCGAGGAGGGACAGCCGGCGCGGGAAAAGTCCGCCGCCAGCGCGCAACGTCCGCAGCTGAGCACCGCCTACGTCCCCCCCGGAAACGCGATCGAAGAGGCGCTCGTCGCGATTTGGCAGCAGGAGATCGGTTTCGAGCAGGTCGGGATCCATGACCGGTTCTTCGAGCTGGGCGGCGATTCCCTGCTCGGCATCCAGGTGATCTCGCGCTGCCGGCAGGCCGGATTCGAGCTCACGCCCAAGCAGCTCTTCGAGCAACCGACCATCGCCGAGCTCGCCAAGCTGCTCGCCGACGCCGACGGCGCCGCACACGAGGAGCGGCCCGCCGATACGGGCACCGCCGATGCGCCCGCCGCCGAGGCAGCCGCGGATTCGGACTTCTCGGATTCAGGGCTGGAACCGGAGCAGCTACAGAAAGTCCTGGCGCAACTCGCGGAGCTGCCGTGAAGCTCGCCAACGTCGAGGACATCTACAAGCTGTCGCCGGTGCAGCAGGGGATGCTGTTTCATACCCTGTACCAACCGGAGACCGGGGCTTACTTCGAGCAGACCGTCATCCCGCTGGGCTCCGTCGATGTCGCGACGCTCCGCCGTGCCTGGCAGCAGCTCCCGGAGCTGCACCCGGTGCTGCGTACCTCGTTCTTGTGGAAAGACCTGGACGAGCCGGTGCAAGTGGTTCACCGTCAGGTCGCGCTGCCCGTACGCGAGGAGGATTGGACCCATCTCGAGGCCAGCGAGCAGCGGCAACGGCTTCAGGCCTACTGTCGCGACGATCGGCAGCGCGGCTTCGAGCTCACCCGCGCGCCCCTGATGCGCTTGGCGTTGATCCACCTGAGCGACGGCCTGCAGCTGGTTCTCAGCTACCATCACCTGTTGCTGGACGGCTGGTCGCGGGGGCTTCTGATGAGCGACTTCATGGCGCTTTATCAGGCGGCGGCGCGGGGCGAGAAAGCCGTCCTCGAACCCCGTCGACCATTCCGCGAGTATGTCCGGTGGCTGGCCAGCCAAGATCTCGCCGAGGCCGAGCGCTACTGGCGCCGGGTGCTCGCCGGGTTGACCTCGCCCACCCCCCTGGGGATCGACCGAGGATCCGATCGGGCTTCTGGCTCAGCGGAGGATTTCCGGCGCCCGGGGCGCCGGCTACCGTCAGCGGTTCACGAGTCCCTGGTCGCCTTCGCTCGCCGTCACGATCTCACCCGGGCGACCCTTGTATCGGCGGCCTGGGCTGTCCTGCTCAGCCGCTACAGCGGTCGGGAAGATGTGGTCTTCGGAATCACCGTCTCCGGCCGTTCCGCCGAGCTGCCGGGCGTCGAGTCGATGATCGGCTGCTTCATCAACACCCTGCCGGCACGCTTCCGTCCGGCACCCTGCCAGCAGGTCGTGCGCTGGCTGAAGCAGCTGCAGAGCGAGCAGCTGGAGCTACGCAAGTACGAGTACAGCCCGCTGGTGGAGATCCACCAATGGAGCGCGGTGGCGCCCGATCAGCCGCTTTTCGAAAGCATCGTAGTGTTTCAGGACGGCGCCGCCAACGAAGAACAAGACTCCTTCGACCGCACCAACTATCCCCTGTCGCTGGAGGTTTGGTTGGAGCCCCACGGGATTACCGTGGAGGCTGCTTTCGACCGCAGCCGTTTCGAGCCCGCGCCGATCGCCCGGATGATGCGTCACCTGGAGATCGTACTGGAGCGCCTGGCGGAAGAGCCCCGCCGGCGGCTCGGCGAGCTCACGATCCTGGCGGCCGCCGAGCGTCACCAGCTGCTGGTGGAGTGGAACAGCGTCGAGATCACCTTTCCCCGCGAGCTGTGTGCTGATCAGCTGATCGCGGCGCAAGCGGAGCGCACCCCCGACGCGCCGGCGGTGTCCGACCGCGAGGTGAGCCGGACCTACCGTCAGCTCAACCGGCGGGCCAACCGTCTGGCGCGGGCTCTGGTCGCGCAAGGCATCGGCCGGGGGTCGTTAGTGGCGCTCTATGCCGAGCGCAGCGCCGAGTTCCTGACCGCGATGCTGGCCATCTTCAAGGCCGGCGCCGCCTACCTGCCGCTCGACCCGCTGCCTCCGGCGACGCGCCGGTTGCGGGTTCTCGAGCAGAGCCGGGCCGAGGCGGTAGTGGTCGCCCGCGACCTCGCCCCCGATCTGCGCGAGGCCCTGGCCGGGAGCGAGTGCCGACCACAGGTTCTGGAGCTCGAGGAGCTCCTGCAGCAGGGCGGCAGCGGCGAGAATCTGTCCCCCCGTAGCGGACCGGACGATCTGGCCTACGTGCTCTACACCTCAGGTTCTACAGGCAGGCCCAAGGGGGCGATGGTCCACCACCGCGGGATGCTCAACCACCTCTTTGCCAAGATCGTGGATCTGCAGCTCGAGCGCCGCGACATCGTGGCCCAAACCGCCTCGCAGCTCTTCGATATCTCGCTCTGGCAGTTCCTGGCGCCGCTGGTGGCGGGGGGCGAGACCCGGGTGTTCCACGACCAGGAGACGCACGACCCGGTGCGGCTCCTCGAGACAGTCGAGCGGACCGGGACGACGGTCCTCGAGCCGGTGCCGTCGATGATGCGCTACTGGCTGGAGGAGCTCGAAGAGCAGGGGACCGAGCGCCCGGCTCTGGCGGCGCTGCGCTGGGTCGTCCCCACCGGCGAAGCTCTGCCA
>JBCCGX010001198.1:0-3200 GCA_039029035.1 Acidobacteriota bacterium
CAGGGGATGGTGACGGTGGCACTCTCGCCAGCATCCAGGGTGATGGTGGTCCGCGCCTCGCGCCAGACCTCGCCTTGCTCGACGTCCTCGGAATCCTCCGGGAAGCGCTCACCTCGAACCGCGGCGATCTCCACCGGCATGCGGCCGCTGCCGAAATTCTGCACCACCGCGGTGACGGTGAAGCCGCCGCCAGCAGGCGTGACCTCCGCCGACTCGAAACGGTATTGAGGTACCACGACGTCGAAGAACCACTGCTCGACGAAGGCGTCGTAGGCCTCCACGTCCGTTGCGTGCTCGCGCAGCACCGCGACGAAGTCTTGCAGCACCGGGTAATCGTCGCTTTCGGCGTAGCGTGCGATGAAGTCCTGCACGCCGGCCAGACCGATGTCGCGGCCGAGGTGATTGAGCAACATCCAGAAGACCCAACCGCCCTTGTCGTAGGTCACGGTGGTGTCACCGGCCTTCGAGCCGTCGGTCCACACCAACGAGCGCTCCGAGTCGACCCGGCGATTGTCGCCGTAGCGTTCCTCGATGCGCCGAGCAAACTCGATCCGGCCCCGCAGGCCGTGCACTTGCTCGCTGAGCAGCAGGGTGGAGAAATGCGCCATGCCCTCGGACAAGATATTGCCTCCCGGCCCCTGCCCTGGCAGCAAGATATTGCCCCACCACTGGTGCGCCGCCTCGTGGGCGGTGACCAGGAAGGCCACCCGCGCCTCGTCCGTACTGCGAGTCAGGAAGCCGATGCTCTCGGAAAAGGTGATGTTGGTCGGGAAGCCCTGGGCGTAGGAGTCCAAACCGGGGAACTCGCTCACCTTGAGCTCCTCCCAGGGATAGGGATAAAACCACTCGGAGAAGTACTTGCGGGAGGCCTCCAGCGCCTCGCCCATCTCTTCGATGTTGTAGTCGTGCTCCGGCAGGTGGTAGATCGCCACCCCCTCACCTTCCCAGACGTCCCACTCGCCGGCCACCACATTGAAAAAGTTCACCGGGTGGTCGGTGCGCCAGACTACCGTGCGCCGATCATCCGTCACCTCTTCGGACTCGCGCACACCGACGCCATGGTAGGCGAAGCGTGCCGGGCCGGTGATCCGGGTGCGGACCTGAAAGCGCCCGCCACTGGCCAGCCCTGGTTTGGTACGCCCTTCCCAGAAACCTTCCTCGTAGCTGCGCGGCTCCAACTGGTTGTCGGCATCGACCCCGCGGCCACCCTCGAAATAGGGCACCGGCAGAAAGTTGCTGCCGAAGGACGTCAGCACCACACCGGAGGGCAGAATGAACTGCCCCATGCCGCCGCCGTTCTTGGTGATCCCATTGGGTAGCCGGCCGTGGTACTCGAAGCCGACTTCTAGGGGGTCGCCGGGAGCCAGCGGCTCGGGCGGGGTGAAGACATACATTCGCGCCCAGTTATCCGGCTCGTAGGCCTCGCCGTTCAGGGTCCACGAGAGGTCTTCGAAGTGGTCACCCACGGAGAGGGGGAAGCGACGCATCAAGCCTTCGGAACCGTTGACCATCCGGTAGGTCCCCTGGACGGCGAAAGAGCTCTCGTCCGGCTCGAGGGTCAGATCGATATCGACCTCGGTGAATCGCGGTGTCTCGGCCTCACCCCAGGTCACCAGGTTGCGACCGCGGTACTCCTCCTCGCGGCGCTCCGGCGCGCCACCCTGAAAACCCTGGGTGGTCTGCACCCACAGCACGACGCCGATCACGACGGCCGGCAGCGCCACCGGCGCCAACTGCCACCCCGTCTTGAGCAGCGGCCGCGGCCGCAGACGGTCGAAGATCCGGCCTGAATCGTACTCTCGGCGCGGGAAGAGGCGCACGGTGAGGGCGATCAGGAACGCCATCACCGCGAGCCAGAAGAGGCGGTTCAGGAACAGCGCCCGGGTGTTGGGGTCGAGACCGCCGAAGTCGGTCCAGGTGGTGGCGTCCCACAGGGTCCAATTCCCCACCCAATTCATCTCGCCCACGGTCTGCTTCCAGCCGGTGTAGGCCATCATCGCCAGGCCGAGGCCGTAGGTACTGAAACGATTGCCGGTGAGAGCGAACGCGGCAGTGGTGAAGGCCGACCAGACCAGGAAGGTCGGCACCAGGAGCAGCCCCCAGACCAGCAGGAAGGGGCCGATGGCCGGCGCCACCTTGCCCTGCACCAACATGACGATGGCACCACCGAGGTAGCTGGCGAGCAAGATGGTCACCCCGACGATGCTGTTGGCCATCGCCTTGCCGAGCAGCACCGCCCCGGTGCGAGTCGGCGTGGCGTAGAACATCGGCGCCAGGCCGGTGCGCCACTCCCGGCTCACCGACTCCACGGTGTAGAACAAGATCAGGAAAGCGACCAGCAGGGTCAGGGTGTTCATCGCCCCCACGGCTGCGGTGCCCGGCGTGAGCAGCAGCGGCGTGTCGAACGCCCCGACTTGGAAAAACGTGCTGCCGATGGTCTGCAGCAGGATCAGCGGTACGAAGATATAGAGGCCGGGCTGCGAGCGCAGGTTGCGGGCCTCGAATCGGGCCACATCGAGCGCCGTGCGCAAGAAGCTGGGCTGCCCGCTGCGCATGCCGAGATCGGTCAGAGACCCTTGGGCGGCCACGGCGTGCGCCGTCTCCGCTGGCGGCTCGGCCTCGCGTTTGCGCCGCAGAAGACGCCAGCGCGAGGGTGCGGTGGCCTTGCGCCCACGCAGGTTGACCGCGAAGTGGCGACTGGCCAGGGCCACCGCAGCGAACCCCGCCAGCACGTAAACCAGGCGACTGAGCAGGAAGGGCAGATCGTAGCCCACCGGCTGCTGGTTGTAGACCTCGACCCCGAGATCGACCTTGAGCCAGGTCTCGTTGAGCCAGCGGAAGCCCGACGGCTCGATCCACATCAGCAGGCGGTTGATGCGAGGATCGAGCCACGACGGGGACCAACTCCAGAGAAAGAAAACGCTGACCAGGAAGAAGGCCACCGGCGCGACGAAGACCAGGATCGGCCGCCGAGTCCACTCGCCGATAGCCAAGGACGTGCCGCAGAGGAAGACGAGAAACGGCAGAGCGAGGAAGATCGCCGGCCGCAGGTAGTTGGTCCACGAGAAGGGACCGCGAATCAGCTCGGCGTTATCGTTCGGCATCACCTGGTTGAAGAAGATCGTCAACAGCAGATGGCCGACGAGCACAACGAGGAATAGCGCCAGGACAGACGAGAATTTGGCCCAGATGTACTCGCC
>JBCCGX010001199.1:0-3198 GCA_039029035.1 Acidobacteriota bacterium
CAAGCGCGGGTTGGTCAGCGGCCGCAGCCGGTAGCCGAAGTGGATCGGCTGGACCTCGATGCCCACGGCGCGAGCGACCCGGAAGGGGGTGAAGTAGGTATCGGGCGAGGTCAGATCGACGGTGGCGATGCGTATTCCGGCGTCACGCAGCTTGCCGGCGAGTACTTCGGTGGCCGCGGTGGGCTCGCTGGGGAAGTCGGGGTCGGCCAGCTCGGCCAGCGGCACCGGCGGCTTGTCGCCGGCCCGTAGGAACTCGAAGGCCGCTTCGTTGCCGCGTGGGATGTAGAAGAAGGCGTGATCCTCCAGCGTCTTGACGCCGTCGGCGGAGGTCGGAATGCGCTCGGGCGGAATCGTGCCGAGGTACGGCAGAACCTGGGCCAGCTCGAGCAAGGCCTTGCGGGCCGCGACCCCCGGATCACCGTGGCAGGCGAGGGACGCCACGACTGCGGGTGAGCCGGGTGCACCGCCCCAGGCGAGGCCGAAGACGGTGGGCAGGCCGTTGCCGACGTCGAGCAGAAAGAGCTCGATCCGGGTGCCGGTGGCTTGCAGGTGTTGCACCACTTGCTGCATGGCCGGCTCGAGGCTGCCATCGAGCTGGATCGGCTGGCCCGGCAAGCGACAGAGCCAGCTGAGCATGGTCGCGTCGCGTTCGAGCAGCTCGAAGACTGCGCGCAGCGCCGCGTCGGTGTTCGACGAGCCGGCCGCCAGGCCGCTGGAGCTGATCTGCAGCAGCTGCTCGTGGGGCTCGGCGTGCATGCCGAATAGGGTGGCGACCGCCGGCACCCACACCGGCTCTCGAGTGCCGAACCAATGGCCCCGCATCCAGTGGATCGGCGTCGCCGGGTCAAAGGGAACGTAGGGGTTGTCCGACGCTTGGTAGACGGCCTCGTCGTAGAAGCACAGCTGCCGCGGATCGATCGCTGCACCCTCGAGGTCGTCCAGCTTGGCGCGGTGCAGATCCTGCACCCGGTAGCGCGAGGCGGAGTAGCGCTCGATCGCTTCGCCGATGGCGCCGACCTGGGATTCGAAGGGCGTCAGGCCCTTGCCGCCGCCCAGGGCACCGGGAGCAACCCGGCGGGCGTCGCCCTCGGTGTAGTTGGCCAGCCGGGTGGTGGCGTTGAGCAGTCCCGATGGCCCGGCTGGCTGGACCTGGATCGAGCGCATGACGCCGAAGCGGGGATCGAGCCAACCCTCCATCCGGTGGAGCAAGTCGGCCAGGTCAGTGGCCAGGGGCTGGCCGTTGTGAGCGCCGGAAAGATCCTCACCGGCTTCGCGGGCGCGGTCGAGTGCGCCGCGCGCTCCGTCACACACCGGGCACCACGGCATTGGCGCCAGGCCGTGGAGGACCGAGGTGCCTTGTTGCAGGTCGTGGATGCGCACCCGGCCGTGCAGTTCCTGCGTCGGCGGCTCCGAGAGTAAGCCGAGAATCTCGTTGGCCAACAGTTGGCTGGCGGCCGGCGCCAGGGCGGGGAACCAGGAAGGTTGCGCCGGCGCCGGCGTCATACCCATGAGCTGCGCCTGCACGCTGTGCGCCTGGACGATGTGATCGTCCACCGCCAGGCGGCGCATGCGCAGGCAATTCCAGCACGGGGTGGGGCCGGCGAGGGTGGCCGGTCCGAGCCAGCACTCGCCACGCTCCATGTGGACCGAGAGCGTCGGCAGGCCGGCCGCGTGAGCCGCACGCGCCGCCTGAAAGCGCAGCAAGAGGGCTTCGGGGCGGGCGGCGAGGACCACCAGAGAAGGCGTTGGGGCGAAGGTGTGCACCGGTCCCATGTCAGCGCGACCGAAGGCCGTGGGCGAGGCGCCGGCATCGAGATGGGTCTGCGGGGCGACGCGCCGCAGATGGTCCTGCAGCACTTGCCAGCGCGGCTGGCCGGCGCTTTGGCTAGCCGCTGCGCCCAGAAGCTGGTAGTCGCCAGGCGAGAGGATCTGGTCGTCCCACAACGTGAGCCGGCCAACGCCGGCGGTCGCCAGGTGCATTGCCGCTGCGGCCGCCCAGCTCTCGAGCCCGATGATCGCCACATGGGCCTGGGCGAGGAGGCTCTGGCCGTGGCCGACAGCCTCCACGATGCCTTTGGCGCGCAGCTGTTCGAGGAGGCTACGGACGCTGTCGGCCTGGTAGTCGGGCATGGCCTCGGCCAATTCCTGCTCTGTCCGCGAGCCGTCGAGCAGCGGGACGAGACCGGCGAGAAACTGTCCGACGTCCGAGCCTTTGAGCTCGAAGCGTCCCAGAGGAGAGGTGGCCACGACCCCTTGGTGGGTGGCTGTAACACGGGCGCGGGGGCTGATTTGAAGCTTGCTCATGGTCGGGCATCGGCAGATCGGACAGACGAGATAGAGGCGCTCAGCTTACCCCGGAAGGTGAGAGGAGCGGCGTTGGTGTCGAGGCGCCCCGGCTCCCCTCGGGCGCTGCTCTGGTCGGTCGGTCGCCGCTCGACCGGAGCGTTGCTCGGGGAAGCCGGGGCCGCTGCTGCGGTGCATGCAGCGTGCTCTCTGGCTTGGCTCAGAGAGCACGCTTTCAAGAATCCCTTCGCTGTGCGACGTCAGGGTGTTGCACAGGGTGGGGGAGGAGCGCACGGCGTGGCGCAGGGATGAGCCGCGCAGGGCGTTGCGCAGGGCGCGACGCCCTGTGGTGTGGCGCACAAGATCACCACAGGCGGTGCGGCACAGGGACAGGTCGGTGTCGGCGCGGCACACTGTGGTTGTGCACAGAGAGGCTGGGCACAGAGGGGCTGCGCGCAGAGGGGCTGCGCGCAGAGGGGCTGGGCACAGTGTGGTTGTGCACAGTGGAACTGAGCGCATTGAACCACCGGAGACGGCGTGCCGCAGCGGCAGTGGACATCACACAGCGCCACCGGACTGGGTGTACCGCACAGGCAGGTCGTCGGTTGCTGGCAGAAGACCACCGGACTCGGCGTACCGCAGAGACAAGTCGGTGGCTGCTGACAGAAAACCACTGGGCTCGGCGTGCCACAAAGACAGGTCTGCGCCTGCTGACAGAAGACCACCGGGCTCGGTGTGCCACAGAGACAGGTCTGCGGCTGCTGACAGAAGACCACCGGGCTCGGCGTGCCACAGAGGCAGGTCGTCGGTTGCTGACAGAAGACCACCGGACTCGGCGTGCCGCAGAGACAGGTCGTCGGCTGCTGACAGAAGACCACCGGACTCGGCGTGCCACAGAAGCAATGCGGCGTTTGG
>JBCCGX010001200.1:0-3195 GCA_039029035.1 Acidobacteriota bacterium
CCCAGGTCGTGGAAGTGCTCCCAGGTCACCACGCTGGTCAGAGCGCCGGCGCTCTTGAGCCGTAGAACGACCAGGATCACCACGGAGAGGATCGACACCACGCAACCGGCGAAGACATAAACCCCGAAGATGGTCGAGAACCAGTGCGGCTCGAGGGTCATCACCCAGTCGAAGGAGGCGAAGGTGGCGGTGACGGCGAAGAGCACCATCCCCAACGCGCTGCGGCTGTGCAGGCGGCGCGTGATCTCCGGATCGCCGCTCTCGTCCTGGCTGGCGGATTGGCGCCAGAAGTAGACCGACAAGGCGGTCCAGACAACGAGGTAGAACGCGGAGCGGGCGTAGAAGAAGGGCAGGTTGAGGTACGGCAGCTTGTGCTGCAGCAGATCGTCCTTCGCCACTTCTTCGGGATGGGTCCAATGGTAGAGATCATGGGTTCCGA
Organism: Acidobacteriota bacterium; assembly: GCA_039029035.1. GTDB lineage: Bacteria > Acidobacteriota > Thermoanaerobaculia > Multivoradales > J023 > JAAELT01. Next base: position 440 of record JBCCGX010001200.1, read on the forward strand.
GGGCGATGGGAATGAACAGCAGAGCGAAGAGGGGCAGGGTGCCCATCACGTGCTCGGCCAGCCGCCGGACCACGACACTCCAACCGGAGCGTGCCAGGTAGTGCAGGAGGACGAAGAACAAACCGCCCAGGGCGATGGTCAGCCAGTAGAAGTAGGCCGTCAGGTACGAGAAGCTGAAGTCCTTGCTGCCCTGGCCGAGGCCGATGGCGGCGATCATCGCCACGAGGCCGACGGCTCCGGCGATCAACGAGAACCGCGCCCAGCTGTCGGGCAGCTGGATCTCTTCAGAAGGTAGGTTGGTGTCGTGTTCCATAGTCTCAGGTCGCCCTCAGATCGCCGTTCTAGGCCGGCACCGCCTCCACGTGGCTGGCGCCGATCTCCTCCAGAAAGCGCATCGTTTCGCCTGCGTCGTACTTCGGATCTTCGGCCTCGATCGAAATGAAGAAGCCGTCGTCCGTAACTTGGGCAAAGCGCTCTGAGTTGAATAGTGCGTGATGGTGCTGCGGCAGCTTCGACATGATCAGGAAGCCGAGCACCGCACCGGAAGCGCCGCCTAAAACGCCGCACTCGAAGGTGATCGGGATGAAGGCCGGCCAGCTGAACAAGGGTTTACCGCTGATCACCAGGGGGTAGGCTTTGGCCGACAGATACCACTGCATCAACATGCCGAGGGCCGCTCCGGAGAGGCCCATCACCAGGACGAAGGCCGAAACCCAGGAGCGCTTGAGCCCCATGGCCTTGTCGAGGCCGTGGATCGGGAACGGCGTGTGCGCGTCCCACAGGGAGAATCCGCGGTCGCGGACCTTGGCGCAAGCGTGCATGAGCGCCTCGGGGGAGGCGAATTGCGCCAGCGCGCCGTACTCTCTCCCGCCGCCTTCTTGCACCGTCCCGTGCTGCACCGTCTGGTCTTGGACCGTCTCGTCAGCCATGTCGTGTTTCCTTCAGTTGTCCCAGCTCGTGCGCTACTCGGGTCGGTTGTGGACGTGGGCCTCGGGCAAGACGCTCTTGACCTCAGCCATCGCCACCATCGGCATGAAGCGGACGAAGAGGGTGAACATGGTGAAGAAGAGGCCGAAACTGCCGGCGAGGAACGACAGATCCCAGAACGTGGGCCTGAAGTAATCCCAGTTGGCCGGCATGAAGTCGGCATGCAGCGAGGTGATGACGATCACGAAGCGCTCGAACCACATGCCGATGTTGATAAAGATCGAGGCGATGAACAACGTCAGGATGTGGGTCCGCGCCTTCTTGAACCAGAAGACCTGCGGCACCACCACGTTGCAGAAGATCATCGTCCAATAGGCCCAGGCATAGGGGCCGCTGGCGCGGTTGGTGAAGGCGAAGAACTCGATCTTGTTGCCCGAGTACCAGGCGATGAAGAACTCCAGCGAGTAAGCCAGGCCGACCAGGGAGCCGGTGAGCAAGATGAGCTTTGCCATGCGATCGAAGTGCAGCAAGTTGATCACATGCTCGAGCTTGAAGATCACCCGGCAGATCACCATCAGGGTGATCACCATCGCCAGGCCGGAGAAGATCGCGCCGGCAACGAAGTAGGGCGGGAAGATCGTCGTATGCCAGCCGGGCAGCTGTGAGGTGGCGAAGTCGAACGAAACCACCGAGTGCACCGAGAGCACCAGCGGCGTCGCCAGGCCGGCGAGCATGAGGTAGGCCTTTTCGTAGTGCAGCCACTGCCGGAAGGATCCGCGCCAGCCGATGGCGAAGATGCCGTAGGCGATCTTGCGGATCTTCGTTTTGGCGCGATCCCGTGCCGTGGCCAGATCGGGGATCAGGCCGACGTACCAGAACAGCAGCGAGACGGTGCCGTAGATCGACACCGCGAAGACGTCCCACATCAAGGGACTTCTGAACTGCGGCCACATGTCCATCTGGTTGGGGATCGGCAGCATCCAGTAGGGCAGCCAGGGGCGACCGATGTGAATGCCGGGGAAGACCAGGGCGCACATGACGGCGAAGATGGTCATCGCTTCGGCCGCCCGATTGATCGAGGTGCGCCACTTCTGGCGGAAGAGGAACAGCACCGCGGAGATCAGCGTGCCGGCGTGACCGATACCGACCCAGAAGACGAAGTTGATGATCGGCCAGGCCCAGGCGACGGGAATGTTGTTACCCCAGATGCCGGTACCTTCCCAAAACAACCAGCCGATAGAGAACAGAAACAGCCCCAGGAAGGCCATCGAGACACCGAGGAAGATGTACCAACCGAGCGGCGGCTCCCATTCCATAGGAGCTGAGACGGCCTCGGTGATGTCATGGAAGTCAGGCTCCCCTTCGATCAGGGCGGACCGGCCAGCGACCGGATCTATGTCGCCTACTACTGCTGCGTGCGCCATCGTTGGGATTCGCCTCGCTGGGTAAAGTTGTTTGCTTATCAGCGGCGGTATTCTGCACGTCCGAGGGTCGGCGGTCAACCGGACTGGGCGCTCAGGTAAGACAAGGCCGCTTGCGCTGCGGCGAATCCACTGCGGACACAATCCGGTAGGCCGACACCGTGGTAGGCACTGCCGGCGATCATCAGACCCGGAGGCAGCGCCGCCTCGATCTGCCCCACGCGCTCCAGATGGCCGACCTCGTACTGGGGGTAGCCTCGCGGCCACCGGTAGAGCCGCGTCAGATGGGGCGCGGTGGTGAGGCCCATCATGGCTTCCAGATCTTGGCGCACGGTGTGAATGAGCGCGTCGTCGCCCTGCTCGAGCAGCTCCTCGCTACTGGCGCCACCGAGGAAGACCCGCAAGAGC
>JBCCGX010001201.1:0-3195 GCA_039029035.1 Acidobacteriota bacterium
CCGGGCGCTGTCGGTGCCGGCCGCGTCGGCCGGGGTCGAGCTGGTGGTGGAGCTGCCGGCCGAGCCGGTGATCGTCGTCGGGGATCCGGAAGCGTTGCAGCAGGGTGTCAGCAACCTGATCGACAACGCGGTCAAGTACTCACAGGCCGAGACCATCGCCGTGCGCGTCACGGCAACGAACTCCGATGCCTTCATCGAGGTCGAGGATGACGGCCTGGGTATCGAGGCGCGACACCACGAGCGCATCTTCGAGCGCTTTTACCGCGTCGACAAGGCCCGATCGCGCGAGTTGGGCGGCACCGGTCTGGGCTTGGCGATCGTCAAGCACATTGCCCTGGCGCACAGCGGCCGGGTTTGCCTGGAGAGCCAAGCAGGCCAAGGTAGCACTTTTCAGCTACGTTTGCCGCTCGCACCTTCGCTGACCGGTGAACCCCAGACCTTGGGGTCGGAGAGCGTGCCAACCCCAATATCTTGAGGTCTTTGTTTTCGGGTCGTTTTTGTCGCAAGAGCATTGCGAAAGCCGTAAGTTTTCACGTGAAACGAGTTATGGGCCGTGAAACGCTCTGTGAAACATGTGCCGGACGTGTGGTGATGCGGCCTGTCGAGGCCTGGATTCACCCCCAGGCGACGAGATGGCGTCGTTCGGTTGGTCTCCCTACTCGCCTCACTGTTTGTCTCACTGTTAGTCCTTCTGTGCCTGCTACACTGACCGCGTGGATCGCGTCGCGTCAGTGCTCAGAGTAGTCGCTTTACTCGTTGCCGTCACCGGGCTCGTTTGCCTCTATCTCTTCTGGCGTCCGGCGGATCTTGCGGCGGTGGGTGCGGCTCTGAGTCATGTGGCTTCCGACGCCCTGGCCAACCGAATGGTTCCGATCGCCGCGCTGGCGGCACTGGTGGCCGCGATCGCCGCACGCTGGTTGGATCGACTCGGATCCTTGCCGCCGCGGACACCGGGTGTGCATGCCCTCGAGCTCGGACCGGAGGAGGAGCCAGCCTTGGCTCCGCTCGAGCTGTCGCCGGAGCCCCCTGAGGCACCAGCCGCGGGTCGCGCCGGTGACTCGGGACTGCCCCTCGATCGCCATCTACACGGCAAGCCGGACATTCCGGCCTTTGTCGACGACCTCCTGAAAGCGGCGGTCGTTGCCGGGGCGAGCGACGTGCACATTCAGCCTTTAGAGATCGAGACCCGGATCGCCTGGCGGCTGCGCGGCGAGCTGGCGGAGCAGCTTGCGGCACCGCGGGAGCATCATGAGCAAGTGGTTCGGCGGCTCAAAGTGCTGGCGCAGCTCACCTACCAAACCGAGATGCCGCAGGACGGACGCTTCACTCTGGAGACGCCACAGAGCGCCATCGACGTGCGGATGTCGGTCCTGCCGACGCGCCACGGCGAGAAAGTCGTCTTGCGCCTAGCGCGCAGCGGTCAGGGATTGATCGAGCTCGGTCGCCTCGGCATGGCGGACACCTTACGGGCTGATTTCGAGGGACTGTTGGCGCAGCCCCAGGGCCTCATCATCCTCACCGGGCCAACCGGCTGTGGCAAGACCACCACGCTCTACAGCGCCCTGACTCACATCCACCGCAGCCGTGGCGCCACCACCTCGATCGCCACTATCGAGGACCCGATCGAGATCGATCTGCCGTTCTCCAGCCAAACCCAAGTCGATCACAACGTCGGCCTCTCCTTCGGTCAGAGCCTGCGCGCCGTGCTGCGGCAAGATCCCGACGTCATGATGGTGGGCGAGATCCGCGACCGGGAAACGGCGCACATCGCGGTGGAGGCCGGTATGACCGGGCATTTGATTCTCACCACCCTGCACGCCGATTCGAACGCCGGAGTCTTCAATCGCCTGATCGAGATGGGGGTCGAGCCCTTCGTCGCATCGTCTGCTGTGCTGGCCACGCTGTCGCAACGCCTGGTGCGGCGTCTGTGCGATCGATGCCGTCAGCCAGCGGCTGCCGATCCGAAAATGACCGAACGTCTGGTCCGGCGTGGCATTTCGCAGACCGCGGCCGAGAGTCTGTCGTTCTACCAATCACCAGGCTGCGACGCCTGTGGTCATTCAGGCCTCGGAGCGCAGACAGCAGTTTTCGAGCTGCTCGCGGTCACTCCGACCTTGAGCGAGCTGATCAGTAGCAAAGTGCCGACCTCGCAGATCGAAGAAGCCGCCATCAGCGAGGGCATGACACCTCTCCTGCGGGCCGCCGTGCTTGAGGCGGTGGCCGGAACGATCAGCCTCGAGGAAGCCTTCCGGGTGATGGGTTGAAAGACCAGTACCGCCCCGGCCTCCTCAGGCTGGCCCGCTGCCTGCGAGTGCTCTCGGCGCTCTGCCTGGTGGTCTTGGCCTTGGCCGTCTTTCGCCGCCCGCTCGATCGAGTCCTCGGCCCCAAGCTACCGACGGCCATCCGCCAGCTCGATCTGCCACAGACGATGCGACCGTCCGCGAAGGGCTTTATGGTGCGTGTCGTCTCGGAGCCAGGCGGCGCGCAAGTCGCCATCGACGGCGCCGTACGGGGCTCGACGCCGCTGTTCGCCAACGTACCGTGCACCGACGGCCAGACAATCGAAGTCGTGGTCGAGAAGCAAGGCCATCCAGCCTGGCGGCGCAGTGTCCCCTGTCGGGTCGGCGGTGAGCTCACGGTCCAGGCTCGTCTGGGCGAGTGAAGGGCGCGAGACCTTCGAGGTTGCGGCGCCTCGATCAGATAAAGAACTCGATCTGGGTATAGAGAATCAGAACCAGAGCCAACAAGCCGATCGAGAACAAGGCGGTGAGCCGCCCGAAGACACGCAGCACGGTCAGAGCCGACGTAAGGATGGTGGAATCGCTCACCAACTGCGAGGCGCTGACCGCCCAGGCAACGAGTAGGCCGCCAGCCGCCAGCACCATGATGATCGACAGAGGCTCGGACCATTCCCAGCAAAGAGATTCTGTCGGGCTGAAATAGGTGACGGCGTCACGGTCAGGGATCTGCGGGCAGCAGTGCCCTATCGTGGTGTCGATGTAGGCATCACAGAAGAAGTGCAGGCTAGCAAAGCCAAAGATCAACAATGCCAGCGGCAGCTTGATCGACGGAGTCGGTTGGGAGGTGTTGGCTTGCATCGGTGCCTCGGTCCTACCAGCTGACGGTGACTCGGAGCCCGTCCTGTGGTGTTGAAGATCGCATTTCGAGGTAGAGCATCAAGGCGTTGACGAAAAC
>JBCCGX010001202.1:0-3195 GCA_039029035.1 Acidobacteriota bacterium
GCGAGCTCGTCCAAGCCACCTATCGCAACAGCCAGGCTCTCTTTCTGAAGATGCGCGACCTGGCGACGGCCCGCGGCGCGCGCTTCATGGTGCTGCTCATCCCGGCGAAGTTCCAGGTCGCCCGCGACGTCCTACTCCGGGAGGGGGCAGATGTCCCGGAGCTACTCGAGGCCAGCGGCGCCTCGGTGCAACGCCTCGAAGACGCCTACCTGGAGTTCTTCCAGGCCCATGGCATCCCAGCTCTGTCCGCCAGAGAGCGGCTGGGAGAGCTTTACCGAATGGCACTCGAAGAGGACAATGACGTCTACCCACGCGACGACGAGCACCCGCGCGAAGAAGGCTATGCCGCGATGGCTGAAGTAGCGAGAGAGCTCAGGGCGACAACCTCGGCAGGCTACAATAAGCCGCTGAGACAAGCCCACTCCCGATCGGCAGGCCAAGGAGGCAGCGGATGAGCGAGCGCAAGAAGAACAATCCGCTGGCCGGTATTCTCTTCGGACCCGCGCTGGGTTTCTTCGCGGTAACGGCGCTATGGCACAACGAGGGCCGGTTCGACTACTACAAGGCGGCCAAAGCGACCACGCCAATTGGCATCGACGGATCGTACGAGGCAGGCGAAACGATCTCGCTGACCGGCGCGATGGACCAGGCTCTGACCCTGGAGGGGGACTACGTGGACTCCTTCACCGGTTACCTCACCGTGCGGCGGTCGGCCGAGATCTACGCCTGGGAGGAGAACAAAGACAGCGACGGCGATGTCACCTACCGTCTCGATTGGAACAGCAGCGTCGAATCCATCAGTCGCAACGATGGCGTCGAGCAGCTTCTTCGCTCCAACACCTTCACTCCGGCCGAGTATTGGGTCGGGGACTGGCTAGTGGAAAGCGACAGGCTTGATTTCGTCGACCCGCGCCAGTCGATCTCGCCAGGCGACCTGGCACTTTCGGCGGACGGCGACGAGCTCGAGCTGAGGTCGGAAGATAGCTACTTCTACCTACGCAAGGGGGAGCCCAAGAATCTGGGCGACGAACGCGTCGGCTACTCCGGCATTCCGGTCCCCGAGCTGGCGACCTACTTCGGCGCTATGCAAGACGAGCGGGGCGTGGCCCACGTGGCGGAGGTCAAGACCAGCTGGGTCTCCGGCCTGATCCAGGATACCGGCCTGCTCCACCATCTCGCAGCCGGTGATCGCGAGACCGCGCTGGCGGCGGTGAAAGCCGACCTGGCCCGGCTCAAATGGATCGTCCGTGCAATCGGCACTGTGGCCGTGATCCTCGCCTATCTGATTCTGTTTTCCGGCCTCTTCAGCCTGCTGCTGCACATCCCCCTGATCAACCGAGTGGCCGAACTCGGCATCTTGGTCGTCAGCCTGATTCTCGGCGTCGTCACGAGTGGCCTGACCATCGTCAGCTCCTACCTGATCCACCATCCCGTGGTGCTCCTAGGTATTCTGGGCTCCATCGTCGGTCTCGTGATTTACGTCCGCAGACGGCGCCAGCAAACGCGGGTCGTCGCCCGCGAAGGTCTGACCCGGACACTCGGCCATGAGCCCTCGGAGCGTGAGCTGGCAGAGCGCCAGCTCGTTTTCATGGCCGGTATCGCCGTGGCAGACGGTCAACTCGACAGCCGAGAGGAGAAGCTCTTGCAAACTTGGGCCGAGGATCGGGGGCTCTCAGGCGACGACGTGGCGCGCTTGCTGACGACCGCCAAGTCCGAAACGGCCGATACCGGAGTCCGCACACAGGAGGACCTCACTCTGCTGATCCAACTTGCCTTGGCGGACGAGGACTTGTCGCAGCTCGAGCTCAAGAAGCTCTACCAAGCCGGCCAACAGCTGGGCTACAGCAAGGGGAAAGTCCGACACCTGGTGACGCGAGCCCAGGCCGCGTGACGCGGCACGCTGGACACTTTCCTCCAGGGCCAGTGATTCGCCTCGCTACCATTGCCTCTCTTGGCGCCTGACGACGGGCACGGGGCCATCTTGCTGCCAGTATCGATCGATGGTCTTGCCATGACTCTGGGGATCGATCCCGAGTCCCGCCGCCTGGAGAGCGTCCGAGGCCCGATGGGGGATGCCACCGCCGAACGCGACGATAAGTACTTGCAGATCTTCGAGAGGTTCGAGCGGCATGGCGGCATGAATCTACCCATGCAAACACGCTCTTTCATCTCCGGCAAAGAGAACTCCCGCCGGGAAGAACACTCGATCGAGATCAATCCGCCCCGCTCCAAGGGCTTCCAGCTGACGATCGAAGAACCTGTGGCCAAGCCAGCAGCGAGGGCTGAAGCCTCTGGCTGCTAGCAGTCCGTCTCGTTCAGCTCGTCGAGCTGAACCCGCGCCATTTCCAGGCTCTCGCTGTGCTCGACCAATTCTTCCGGGTCGGGCTCGCGCGCGGCGATCTCGCACAGCAGATCGATGGCGTCCCTGCGATTTTTGGGCTCGTACTCGAGAATCCCTTCCGCCAGGAAGAGCAAGTTGCGAGGGTCACGGCGTGAGATCTCGACCGCGCGACGCAACATCGCGAGACCTTGCTTGCGGTCGACCCAGCCGGTGACGAAAGGTACTTTGGGGGCCTCGGTGTGCATCCGCCCGAGCATGCGCAGACCGGCGGCATCGCGATGTGGCTCGTCGATCAGGGTGTGTAGGCTCGAATGGTCTCGGACTTTGGAGCCGACCCCATGCCGGAGGGCCTTGATCGGGTTGTGGGTCATGCCCCACAGTCCCCAACTGGTCGCGGCCCAGAAGTGTGCCTCCGCAGCGCCGGGCACGGCGCTCACCAGCTCCGCCTGGCGCTCGAGGGGTAACTCGTCGAAGCCCTCCGTCTGGCCCGTGCGGTCAGTCACCAGCTTCAGGGCTCGGGTCGTTTGATCGACCAGCCGCTGATAGATCTCGCGTTGCAACTTCTTGTCGTCGGCGACGTGGTAGCCCTGAAAGTAGAGCGCCTGCAGCAACTTGAAGATCAACAGCAGGTTGTCCGGATCGTTGCCCACCGCTTCTTCATAAGCCGCGACCGCAGCCGCGATCGGCTCCGGGTCGGGCACCCCGCCGGTCTTGAAACCAGTACCGCGCTGCCGAAAAGAGCGGTCACCGCGCTCCTCCGCCGTTTCGGCGCCGAGCGCGAGCGGCCAAATCAGCAACGCTAGGCCGGCAGCCAAACAGGGTTTGGCGCAGCGGGTCGTCATCGGTAAATCGTA
>JBCCGX010001203.1:0-3195 GCA_039029035.1 Acidobacteriota bacterium
GCGCCGCCTTCGGCCAGGCGCCTGAGAGCTGTACCTCCAACATTCTCTACTCGGCGGACGTGCCGGGCACCTCGGAAGACCCGGCGCTGTGCTTCGCCTCGCAGGCGCGCTGCGAGACGCCGATCGATGACGGTCGCTTCCTGCGCAAGAAGGACCCTGCCTGCGACCCGGAGGCGGGCCCCTGCACGGTGCAGCTCGGAGCGCGGCTGCGCTTTCCGGGCAATGCCCTCAACCTGCAGCAAAACCTAGGGACGGGCAAGGTCTACTGGTACGAGTCGGCGACGGCTCCGGGCTGCAACCCGTCCCGGCCGCCGTTTCCGAGCTGCGGTCAGCTGGGGATCTGCGGCAACGGCGTGATCTCTCAGAGCCTGTTCAATTTCGATCGCGCGGAGACCTGGATCGAACTTTCGGCCTCTTGTGCCTCCGCTCCAGGAGAAGACCGGGTCTTTTCTTTCGATGCCTGGATCTGCATGACCAGTGGCTCGTGCAATCGGCGACTGGCGGTCGATGGCTTGGCCTACGGAGGGGCGTCCCTGGCGGCGGCGCTGGCCTGTGATGCACCGAAGAAGCGTTCCTGCCCTTCGGACAATCCCTGCTTCAACTGCCGCGGCCACGGCGAGGGTGGGGCGGGCGTCGGTGGTGGCGGCGGTGGCGCCGCACCGTCAGGCTCGGGCCCGGGACGAGGCCTCCGGCAGGCCTCCGGCGGGGTGGGAGGTCCGAGTGATCCAGGCTCTGCGAGCCTGGGAGCGGCCGGCTCCGTTCTCGGCCGCTACTGGATGCATCCCTGGGCCGAGCGCATCGTCGAGGATCCGAACGATTCGCACGTCTGGCTGGTGACCCGCCACGCTACCTTCCGGGAGTACTCGAATCTCACCGCCGGCGTCTACGAGACGGTGTCGCCGAGCGATGACTACCGCACCCTGCGCCGTACCGCCTCGGGATGGGAGCTCGAAGACCTCGAGGGGATGGTGCAGTCCTTTGACAGCTCCGGCGCCTGGACCGGGACGGTGGATCGCTGGGGCAACGCCACCACGCCGACCTATGCCGCCGGTGACCTGACCGACGTGAGTTTCCCCGACGGCCGGCGCCTCACCTTCACCTACTCCGGCGGCAAGCTCGCCACCATCACCGAGTGGGGTGTTCTGGACGCCGCCTCGCGCACCTGGACCTACACCTGGACGGGCGAAGACCTGAGCCGCATCGACCGTCCGGACGGCACGGCCTGGGCCTTGCGCTACGACGACGGCCGCCACCCGGGCTACCTGACCCGCATGACGCTGGTCGGGACCGGTGGGGAGACCCGAATCCGCGGTGCCTGGGAATATGACGCCGAGGGCAACGCCACCCACTTCTGGGAAGGCACGATCGACAAGGACGACCCGGCGGTCGTCGGTCGCTGGCAGCTCGCCTTCGACAACGACACCCTGCCGTCCGAGACCACCCTGACCGATCCGCTCGGCAACCCCGAGACGGTCGTGCTGGGGCGGGACTCGGCGAGTCTCAAGCCGAAGATCTTGCGCAGCACGGGCGTCTGCCCGAGTTGCTCCTTAGGGCCTGAAAGCGTGCTCGAGTACGGCGACTCGGACCACCCGCTGTTGCCGACGGCGCGGGTCGATGCCAAGGGCCATCGCACCGAGTGGACCTACACCGACCACGGGCGCATTGAAACCCTGACCGAAGCGGTCGACGATCCGGCGCTCACCCGCACCACCGCACGGCTCTACCACCCGACCTATCCCGCGCTGGTGACGCGCATCGATCGGCCCTCGGTCGATGGCCTGGGCATGCGCACCACGGTGTTCGACTACGACTCCGTTGGCAACCTCGAGTTTCGCACCGAATCCGGCCACGAGGCGACCTTCGGCATCGGAAGTCCCACCGAGGGGAGCTTCTCGCTGGTGACCGGCTATCCGAGCTACAACAGCGCCGGCCGGGTCGAGACCATCGATCCGCCGGGCTACGGCACCAGCGATCAAACGTCCTTCACTTACGATAGCGACCGCGGCGGTCTCTTGATCGAGACCCGCCAGGACCCGTTGCTCGTTTCTTCCACGGTCTTCACCTGGACGCCCTTCAACCGTCAAGGGACTACGACCGACCCCAACGGAGTGCTGACCGAGCGTCAGTACGACGCTCTCGATCGGTTGCGGTTCGTCATCCAGCGGGCCGCCGGCTCCCTCCCGGGAACGCCCTTCGGTCCCGACGATCTGGTCACCGAAAACCTTTACAACCCCTTCGGCGACCTCGAGACCCCCATCCTGCCGCGGGGCAACCGCATCGTCTACTCCTACGACCTCGCGGGAAGGCTCGAAGCCATCGAACGGCAGGACGCCGCGGGCACCCCTGGCGAGCGGGTCTTGTACACGCTGGACGGCGCCGGCAACCGCGAGGGCGAGGAGCACCAGCGCTGGGACGGCGCCGCCTGGGTGACGGAAAAAGAGGTGGCCTACGACTTCGAAAGCCGCTGCCGGATGCGGTCGATGACTCTCGCTCCCGGCATCTCCGGCCAGGAGGCCACCACCACCTACGGCTACGACTGCAATGGCAACCTCGAGAGCACCTGGGATGCCCGGCGCGATCCCCTCGTCGATCCGCCGAGTCAAACCAACCTCTACGACGCCCTCGACCGTCTCGCCCAGATCCGCCAGCCCTGGGGAGGGGTTGGCGGTGGCGAAGTGCTCACCGACTACGAGTACGACGTCCAGGATCACTTGACCGCGGTGATCGATGGTGAGGGCAACCAGACCGACTACACCTACTCCGACCGGGACCTGATGACCCGCGAGGACTCCCCCGTTTCAGGCACCACCCTCCACCTCTACAACGATCACGGCGAGCTCGTCTCCAAAACCGATGCTCGCGGGGTCGAAACGGTGCGCACCGTCGACGCCCTCGACCGCGTCACCCGCGTGCAGTACCTGGTGCCGGATCCCATCGAGAGCCCGAGCGACGATCCGGAGTTTCTGGTCGACCCCAGCCCGTCGACGGACTACCTCTACGACCTCGCCGCCTCACCCTGCGGCGCCACCGAAACCTCTGCCATGGGCCGCTTGTCGAGCATCCTGCGCCACGGCGAATCCGTCGACTACTGCTACGACCGCTTCGGCCGCGTCACCCGCGATGGCGAGCTCACTTACGGTCACGACGCGAACGGCAACCGAGAGACCATCGGCTATCCTGGAGGCGTGATCGCAA
>JBCCGX010001204.1:0-3188 GCA_039029035.1 Acidobacteriota bacterium
GCCCCGGACTTGATCGCTTCGAAGAGGTTGTCGTCTTCGTTCGAGGCGGTGAGGATCACCACCTTCGCGCCGCTTTCCTCGGCACAGATCAGGCGGGTTGCTTCGAGGCCGTCCATCTCGGGCATCGCCAGATCCATCAGGACGATATCCGGCCGTAGCTGCCGGGTGAGCGCGACCGCTTCGGCGCCGGTGCCGGCCTCTCCGACGACCTCCAGACCGCGCGCGGTCAGCAGGTACCGCAGGCTGTCGCGAAACAGGGCATGGTCGTCCGCAATGATCAATCGCATGGCATCCGCCTCGGGCTGGCTCGAAGGTAGGGTCTCGGTTTCGATAGCTAGAAGCATTCTAATCCCCTTCGCCGGATCGCGGCTCGTCGCCGAGGAAGGACTCGAGCAAAGCGCCGGCGAGCTGCATGAAATCGCGCTCTGAGACGATGCCTACCAAGCGCTCGTCCTCGACCACCGGCAGGCAAGCGATGCCGTGCTGCTTCATCAAGGTGATCGCTTCCAGGGTCGGCGTGTCCGGGCCGATAGTGATCACGTCCCGCTGCATCACCTCGCCCACCGCGATGGTTTGCCGCTCGTCCTGACGCTGGGCCAGGGTGCGCATCAGATTGCGATGGGTCACCAAACCGATCACCCGATGGTGGTCGTCTTCCACCGGCACGTGGCGAATGTGCTTCCAGTCCATCAGGTTAGCCACCAGATCGACCACCTCGTCTTGGTGCACGGTGAAGAGGTCGGTGGTCATCAGGCTGCTGACCTGCGAATAAAGCCCCTTGTCGAGGTTCAGATCCTGCATGCTGGCCAAAGGCCAAGTGTGCCCCGGCGTGCCCTCCTCTTGCCGCGCCAGGCTGGCCGCGGTGAGGCAAGCCAGGCGCTCCGGCAAGCTACCGTGGCCGTTCATCGCCGACAAGGAGCCGAGCATCCATTGACTGCCGGTGCGGCGACGGCGCACTCGCTCTTCGACGATATCGAGAGTTCGGTCGGCGTCGTCGGCATCCACCCCGAGGGCGCGCAAGCCGACCCGAGCTCGCGGCAGCAGCTCGTCGGTGAGCAGTTCCTGAGCCGGCAGGGAGCGCTCGTCGAGCCAGCGGAACTGCCCCCTGAGCCCCAGACGCGCGGCGGCGAGGAAGTTCTCCCGCACGGCGCCGAAGGTGAGATGCTCCCGGACGTCGTCGAGCTCGTCCGCCAAGCCCTTGATCGAGCCTAGCCACAGGGCAGCGTTGGCCACCTCGTCGATGACCGAAGGGCCGGCCGGCAAGACACGATTTTCGATCCGCAGATGGGGCTTGCCATCGGTGATGCCATAACACGGCCGATTCCAGCGGTAGACCGTGCCGTTGTGCAGGCACAGGGCCTTCAGCTTGGGCACCTCGCCGTTGCGCGAAAGCACAGCGAAAGGATCTTCGTCGACCTCGGTCGCCAGCAGCAGGCGGAAGCGGCTCAGATCCTCGCGGAAGATCTCCACCACCGACTCGTCGATCCAGTCTTCGCCGAAGGCCACCCGCGGCTGTTGCTGCCGACGGTGCGAAAGGTAGCTCCGCGTGTCGACCGATTGACGGAAGACAGCGATGCGGGTTTCGCGCCACAGCCGCTTGCCGAAGAAGAGCGGCGAGTTGGTGGCCGCCGCCAGGGTCGGCGCGGCCAGCACCTGGGCGATGTTGTAGAGCCGGGCGAAACTCGCCGGATCGACCTGGAAGTGCAATTGGAAGCTGGTGTTGCTCGCTTCCAGCATCACGCTATCGTGGCTGATGGTGAGCTCGTCCCGACCACGGATGTGGAGCTCGAACTCGCTGCCGCGGAGCCGCCGCACGGCGTCGGCTAGGGCAAAGTAGCGCGCCACCGGCGTCATGTTGTCGCGCCCCAGATCCGATTTGTCGAGGGTCGGCAGGATGCCGGTCAACAGCACCTTGGCGCCGACCTGGGCCGCGCCGGCTCGGGCCTGGGCCAGCACGTGATCGAGCTGGGCCTCGAGCCGGCTCAGGCAATCGGCTTCCAGCGGCAAGGGATCGAGATTGGCCTCGATGTTGAACTTGGCCAGCTCGGTGGTGAAGTGGGGATCGTCGATCGCCGCCAGCACTTCGGTCGACTTGGGCGCCGGACCGTAGCGTTCGTCGACCAGGAACATCTCCTGCTCGGCACCGATGCGCGTCACGCCGGTCTCGAAGCGATCCTCGGCCAGCATCTGCTCCAAGGCCCGTAGGTCATCCAGCACCCGCTGCATGAAGAGCCTCAGCCGCTCCGGATCGCTCTCGGCGCGGATGGCGTGCTCACCCATGGCTTCCACCGGCGGCGACGGCCTGGGGGAGAGCCTCTTCGAGGGCTTCGATCGGTGGCACGATCAGCACGTCGCAGGGAGCGCGGCTGGCCAGATCGGACGCGACACTGCCGAGCAGCAAACGCTCGAAGCCACTGCGACCGTGGGTGCCGAGCAGCAGCAGGTCGGTCGGTGTCTGCTCGATCTCGCGCACGACCTCGGTCCGGATGTCGCCGATGCGTACCCGGCGCTGCCGAATTGGGTGGCACTCCGCCTCGGCCAGACGTTCGACGAAGCGGTCGAGCTCTTCATAGGCCAGACGCTCGATCTGCTCGGGTGAGAATTGGGTGCTGCTTTGACGCTCTTCGTCGGTCAGCACGAAGAGGGCGTCGACCGCCGCCCCTTCACCCTCGGGCAGGGCATCGAGCAACTCCAGTCCACGCCGGAGGCAGCTCTCGGACAGCGGGGAGAGATCCACCGGCGCCAGGGTGCGCCGCGGCGGCAGCTCGCTCAGGCCGGTGGCGATCCACACCGGGCACGTCGCCTGCCGCAGCACCCGATCCGCCGTGTTGCCGCGCAGCACCCGCCCCGGCGTCTCGCTCGCGCCGACGACGATCAGGTCGGCATCGAGCTCGGCGGCGTTGTCGAGCAGCATGCGATGCACCGCTCCAGCCTCGATCACCACACCGGTCGGCAGCTCGGGATCGAGCTCCAACCGCCGCAGCTGCTCGTCGAGCATCCGTCGCCGGACCTGGCGCTCGCTGTCGATCAGGTTGGGCGGTATCGTCGCCACGCCGGCCGGTGCGGCGAAGTAGGCCACCGGCAAGCTGAAGGCATGGAAGAAGTGTAGCTCGGCGTTCCAACAACGAGCCAGCTCCGCTCCGGCGCGCACCACCGGATCGCTGGCTTCGGTCAATGACGTACCCACC
>JBCCGX010001205.1:0-3186 GCA_039029035.1 Acidobacteriota bacterium
CGGACGGTCGTGCTCGGTTGGCTCGCCCTCTGCCCGTACACCCCCGAGGCCAAGACCCATCTCGGCTCCGAGGTAGGCGGCCAGCTGGCGTACCGTCGGCTGACTGAAAACGAGCGTGGTCGACAAGGTCAAGCCGGTCCCTTCTTCCAGCCGACTGCGCAGCTCGACCGCCATCAGCGAGCCCATGCCGAGATCGCGCATGGCGTCGTCTCGCCCGACGCGCGAGGGCTCGAGGCCAAGAACCGCCGCGGCCTGTTGCTGCAAGTAACTTTCGAGCTCTGCCCGTCGACGTTGGGGTGAGGCGATCGCGGTCAGACGTTGCCGCAGGTCTTCCGAATCTGCCGCCGCGACGCTTGGCTCGCCCTTGCCCCCGAGGGTCGCCAGCAAGGGGTTGCCGCGCGCCTGGCGATGGAACTCGGTATAGGTTTCGGTGTCGATACGCAGCACCGCGATCTCCGCCGGACTGCCGACTGTCAGAGCGCGACCCAAAGCTCTCAGGGCCTCGTCCTGCGTCAGGCTGCCGAGGCCTTGCCGCGCCAGGTAGGCGAGGATGTTGCGCCCGCCCTCGCTGGCGGCGAAGCCCAGACCGGACCAGCCCGACCAGTGGATCGAGGTTGCCGGCAGCCCCTGGGCGCGCCGCTGGTGGGCCAGGTGGTCAAGGCCGGCGTTGGCCGCCGCGTAGGCCGGCTGGCCCGGCAAGCCGAGGAGCGACGCGACGGACGAAAACAGGACGAAGAAGTCGAGCTCAAGACCGAGGGTCAGGCGATGCAGATTCGCCGCTCCGAGCACCTTGGGTGCCATCACCCGGCGACAGCGCTCGGCGTCTTGCGAACGGATCGACCCGTCGTCGATCACGCCGGCCGCATGGACGAGGCCGGCGAGGGGTGGTAAGTCCTGCAGGGCCAAGTCGACGGCACGCTCCAAGTCCTCGGCCCGGGCAACATCGGCCGACGCCGTCACCACCTGGGCGCCTCGCTCTTCGAGTGCTGCGATCCGCTGCTCGGCAGACGGCCCAGGGCCGTGACGGCCGAGCAGGACGAGGTGCCTCGCCCCTTGCTCCACCAGCCACGCCGCGACCTCGAGGCCCAGTGATCCGAGGCCCCCGGTGATCAGGTAGCTGGCGCGACGACGGATCGGGATCGGCCGGCCCGACTCGCCGACCGGTTGAAGATGGGGCGTGGAGCGCTGGCCGTCGCGCAGGGCGACCTCACTCGGCCGCTGTATCTCGGTCAGCCGTGCTTCGGTCAACTCCGCCGCCAAGGCCGTAACTTCGGCCGAAGCCGCCTCCATCTTGGCTCCCGTTGGCGGGCCGAGATCGATACGCGTCGTGCGCAGCTCGGGATGCTCGGCCGCGACCACCCGCGCCAGTCCCCAAAGAGCCGCTTGGTTCAAGCTGGCCGGACTGACCGGATCGACAGCTTGCGCCCCGCGGGTCACCAGCCAGAGACGGGGTGGCGAATCGACTGACACCAACGCCTGAACCAGGTGTAGAACGCCGAGCCAGGTCCGCTCGGCGGCCGTACCGGAAGCGGCATCGGCCGCCGCGTCGACATCGAGACTCCACAGATAGAGCACGTGATGGCAGCGCCGCACGACGGGCACCTCGAGCAGCCGCTCGAACTGCTCGGGTGCGGCCGGGTCGAGGCGGTATCGATCGTCTCCAAGGGCCTCGAAGGAACCGCCAGCGAGAACAACGACTCGCGGCGCGGCGAGGTTCTCTGCCAGGGTTTCGGCCAGGCCGGTTCGGTCGGCCAGAATCAGCCAACCGCCGCTCGCCGCTGGCACGGGCTGCGGGCCGGTTGACGCCTGGCGCCAAACCACTTCGTAGAGCGCCGCATGGGCGTCCGCAGACGCCCCGAACTCCGCTGCCGGCTGCGTCGTTCGCCGGCCCGCCACCTCCTCGAGCCAGAACCGTTGTCGCTGCCAGGGATAGGTCGGCAGCGCCAGGGGACGGCCATCGCCATGCAACGCCTGCCAGCGCACTGGATGCCCTGCCTCGTACAGCTGGCCCAGGGACTCCAACATCGCCGACCGACCGTTCTCCTCACGCCGCAACGAGCCCACGACGAGCCCAGGCGATCCGGTCGAGCGCAGGCCATCCTCGACCGACGACCCTAGCGACGGGTGCGGGCTGACCTCGACGAAGGTGTCGTGGCCCGACTCGACGAGGCGCTCGATCACGGGCCAGAAACGTACGGGCTGCCTGAGGTTGCGTTGCCAGTACTCGGCGTCGAGCTCGGCGCCGCTCACTACTGTCGCCGAGACTGTCGAGTAGATCGGAACCGTCCCCGCGCTTGGCTCGATCGCCGCCAGATCCTGCAGGAGGGGCCGGGCCAGGGGCTCGACCTGCGGGCTATGGGATGCGACATCCACTCGGATACGGCGGTGGTACACACCGCGTCCCTCGAGCCTGGCCGCCATCGCGTCCAAGGCAGCCGGCGGTCCCGAGAGCACGGTGGATCGCGGACCGTTGATCGCTGCCAGGGAGACTGGTTCCGGGGCTTCGGCGACCCACGCCTCGGCCTCCTCCGCCGTCCCTTCGGCCAGCAGCATGCCACCGTCGCCGCTCAAACGCTCGAGCAGGTGGCTGCGCCGGCAGATCACCCGCGCTGCATCCTCGAGACTCAGAGCGCCGGCCACTTGTGCCGCCGCCACCTCGCCCATGCTGTGACCAATCACGGCGTCGGGCTCGATGCCCCAATGGCGCCAGAGGGCGGCGAGGGAGACCTGCAGGGCGAACAGCAAGGGTTGGATGCGGGCGATCGAGGCGCTGGCGGCAACCTCCTCTCCGGCCGCCAGGCGATCGAGAATCGACCAGCCCTCGAGCCGCCGGATCACTGCATCACAGCGCTCCATCTGGCGGCGAAAGGCTGGCTCCGAGGTCAACAGATCGCGTCCCATGCCCGGCCATTGAGAGCCCTGGCCCGGGAACACGAGTACCAGGCGCTGTCGCGTCCCCGGGCGCAAACGACTCGATCCGCGCGCCGGCGGGCCGTCCGCGACCTCCTGAAGGCGGCGCTCGAGGTCGGTCAGCGAGGTGCAGAGTAGTCCCCGGCGATGGGCATGATGGGCCCGGCGCACCGCGGTGGTATGGCCCAGATCGGCCATGAACGAGGCTGGACGCCCCTCGTCCGGCACCTGGCGCAACCAGCCGAGCCAGGAACGCGCCCGGGCCGAGAGGGCGGC
>JBCCGX010001206.1:0-3184 GCA_039029035.1 Acidobacteriota bacterium
CTGATCCTGGCGATCTCGAAGCAGCTCGCTGCAGGTCGCGACGGTCTGGACGAAATTCCGACCGAGATCTACGTCTTCCGTGCGTCACCCATCGCACGCAAGGTGCTGAAGCTTTTGGAGGAGTATCGCACCTCTATCGCCTCTTGAATCCACTTGCGGTATGATGCCGAAAATCATCGCGAAAAGAGCTTGTGAAATTTTTCACAAGCTCGTACAATCCGGTGCGCTTCGCCGGAGCGATCTCCATCGGTATCGCTCCGGCTAGAACGAGCGGACTGACGACAACCCACCGCCATGGCACAAATTTTCCATCCCGCGACGGTTCCTGTCTCCAAGCTGAGCATCCTGTTCGGCGTGCTCCTCGCCGCCGGCGGGGTCGGCCTGATGATGGCCTTCGAGCGCTCGCCCTATCGCACCAACGAGGGTGTGGTCTACGACCAGCCGGTCCCGTTCAGTCACGACCATCACACTGCGGCGATGGGGATCGACTGTCGGTACTGTCACACCACGGTGGAGCGGACGGCGTCGGCCAATATTCCGTCCACCGAGATCTGCATGAACTGTCACAAGGAGATCTGGAAGGACAGTCCGATGCTCGAGCCGGTGCGTTCCAGTTATCGCGACAATAAGCCGCTCCAGTGGAACCGTGTGCACGATCTGCCAGATTTCGTCTACTTCGATCACAGCATCCATGTCGCGAAGGGCGTCGGTTGTGCGACCTGCCATGGCAAGGTCAACGAGATGCCGTTGATCGCGCGCGGCGCCTCACTGCAAATGAGCTGGTGCCTCGAGTGTCACCGCAACCCGGAGCAATTCGTGCGCCCGCCGGAAGAGGTGTTCAACATGGACTGGGAGCGCCCCACGGATGATCCGCACTACGGTGCCGAGCTGGTGGCGGCTGCCGGCATCGAAGACGAGCAACGACTCACCAGCTGTTCGACCTGCCACCGCTAGGACGTCGCGAAATGACCAGGACCTTTACGATCGGCCGCGGGGAGCGAGGAACCTCGAGCGCGACGAGCTCGCAGGAGCCGTCCGGCGCCAAGACTTTGCCGGCCGCCAAGACCTGGCGTAGCCTGGAAGAGCTGGCCCAGACGCCGGAATTCGAGGAGCGTCTCCACCGCGAGTTTCCACGCCACGCCGCGCAGTGGGATTCCGGCTTCGACCGGCGCAAGTTCTTGACCGTCGCGGGCGCGTCCCTCGGCATGGCGGGCCTCACGGCTTGCTCCAAGCAGCCGCCCGAATCCATCGTGCCGTACGTGCGACAGCCCGAAGAAATCGTGCCCGGCGAACCGCTTTTCTACGCCACCGCGACGACCTTCCTCGGCCAGGCTATCGGCCTGCTGGCCGAAAGTCACATGGGGCGGCCGACCAAGGTCGAAGGACATCCCGATCATCCGGCGAGCCTCGGCGGCACCGACGCGCTGGCCCAGGCTTCAGTGCTCGATCTCTACGATCCCGATCGTTCCCAGACGCTCACCCACCTCGGTCGTATTCGGGGCTGGGAGACCTTCGTCACCGAGCTCACGGCCAGCGTCGAAGGGCTGAAAGCAGCGGGTGGTGAGGGTTTGAGAATTCTCACCGGCTCGCTCACCTCACCGACCCTCGGCGCTTTGCTGGCCGAGCTCTTAGAGCAAATGCCTCAGGCGCGCTGGCATCAATTTGAGCCCGCTGGCCTCGACAATCTTCGCGCCGGCATTCGCACCGCTTTCGGCCGCGACCTGGCGCCGCGTCTCGACTTGAGCCAGGCCGATGTCGTGCTGGCGGTCGATTCGGACTTCTTGACCACAGGTCCGGCGGCGGTGCGCTACGCCAAGGACTTCGCCGGCCGGCGCAAGGTGCTCGATCCGGAAGACCTACGCCGCGACGGCATGAACCGTCTCTACGCGGTCGATAGCGTGCCGACCGCAACCAGCACGGTGGCAGATCATCGCCTGGCCCTCTCGCCGACCGAGACAGGGCACTTCCTCACCGCTCTGGCGAATCGCCTCGGGGTACCGGGTGCGCCAGAGGCGCAGGTTCACGGTGACCCCGCGGCGGCCTGGTTGGACGAGGTGGCGGCGGACCTACAGGCCCACGCCGGATCGAGCCTGGTGACGGTTGGGGACTATGCTGATGCCGAGATGCACACCCTGGCCTGCGCCATCAACGCGCATCTGGGCAATGTCGGTCAGACCGTAACCTACAGTGAGCCGGTGAACGCGTGGCCGGACGACCAAGCGATCGATCAAGCGGCGTCGTTTGCCGAGTTGCTGACGGACATGGATGCGGGCCAGGTCGATACCTTGATCATGCTCGATGTCAATCCGGTCTATGGCGCCTGCGTCGATCAAGACGTCGCGGCGGCGCTGCAGAAAGTGCGCTCGCGGATCCACCTAGGTCAGCATGTTGACGAGACAGCCGAGCACTGCCAGTGGCACGTCCCGAGTCTGCACTACCTCGAGAGCTGGAGCGATGCGCGCGCCTTCGACGGCACCGCGTCGATCGGCCAGCCGCTCGTCGAGCCGCTGTATCGAGGGAAGTCTTCCCTGGCGATGGTGGCCGCCTTGCTCGGTCGCCCCCTGGTGTCGGATGACGATCTGATCCGAGAGTATTGGCAGGGGCGTTGGGAAGCCGGCGAAATCGGCGGCGGCGAGAGCGATTTCGAGCGTGTCTGGCGCCGCATGGTGCACGACGGCCTGGTAGCGGACACGGCCCTGCCGACGGTTGGAGCGGCGGTCAACCCGGCTGCGGCAGGAGCTGCTGGAGCGGCCTTGGCCGGCCGCTCGGCCAGCAGCACGGAGCTGATTTTCCGCCCCGATCCCAACGTCTTCGATGGTCGATTCGCCAACAATTCCTGGCTCCAGGAGTGCCCCCGGCCGATCACCAAGCTGACCTGGGACAATGCCTTGCTGATGAGCCCGCGCACCGCGCGCGAGGCCGGCTTCGGCGATCTGGTCAAAGGCAACGATCAAAGCAAGCAGGCACCTCTGGTGACCCTGACCGTCGGCGAGCGATCCCTCGAGTTGCCGGTGTGGGTGGTCCCGGGGCATGCGGACAACACCTTCACGCTGCATCTCGGCCATGGCCGGGCACGCGGCGGCTCGGTGGCCGATGGTGTCGGCTTCGACGCCTCACTGCTGCGCACCACGGCGGCGCCCTGGCGGGTGTCGTCCGGTGTCGGCGCGACTCCTGCGGGTGGAAA
>JBCCGX010001207.1:0-3181 GCA_039029035.1 Acidobacteriota bacterium
CGGCGCCGGGCAGCGACAACATCAGCAACAGAGCCACCATTCGAGCCACGGCCAAGCCGGTCTCACCCTGACCTTCTCCTTGGGCCTCGGCCGGTGCAGTCTCAATCGGTACAGTCTCGGCTGATGCACTCTCGGCTGATGCTGTCTCGGCTGATGCAGTCCCAGCTGATGCGGTCTCAGCTGATGCAGCCTCAGCCGGTGCGGCCTCGACAGGCGCGACCTCGCTCGACACACCCACCCCGCCCTGAGCGGCGACGCGCTGCGCTAGGCGTCGGAACACGATCTCCAGATCCCAGCCTTCGAGCTCGGTGCGCCGGTTGAGATACAGGGCAAAACCGGATTGAACGTAGAGCGGATGCAAGGCGGCGTTGGCCGCCACCAGCAAGGCCCAGCAGATCGCATAGCCACCGCGCGACAGGGTGCCGTCGAACAAGCGGTCGACGAGCAGCTCCCAGTCGACCCCGAGAGCGCTCGGAATCATCAGCATGCCCAGAACGACGAGAGCCAGACTTAATCCGAGCTCGAACACCAGAAAGATGAAAGGCAGAAAACCCGCGACATCCTGACCACCGGCCAGGACAGCGCAACGCTGGCGCCGCGCCTCGCCGCTCAGAGCTTCCAGCTGGCCGACCGGAAAGTAGAGACTTCGGCCCGGATGGAAGCGACGCAACAGGAGCTCGGGCAGGAGACGTCGCCACAGAGCCGGCAGCGCCAGCAGCGTGGCACGCGCCGAGGGCGTGGCGCCGAACACCGCTCGGCTGACGACGAAGAGCACCACCGCCTCGAACAGCGGCAGTAGCCACCAGTAGAGCAGCAAGCCATAGGCGCCACCGAGCCCCACCAGCAATGCCGCCGCCGGCAGGGTCAGCGCCAGCCAGCGCCCGTAGATCGGGCGCCAGAAACGGTGCGCCAGGGCCAGCCCCAGGTCGACACTTTCCCAGCCGTTGCGCGGTCGCAGGCGCACGGCGACGCGCTCAAGATCCACCGCCGCGGCCTCCCAAGGTCAGATAGGCGGCGACCGCCAGCCAGGCCAAGCTGCCGATGACCAGCTTGGCGGTCTGCGAGATACCAGCGGTGGACGACCAAAAAGCCTCTAGAAAAGCCGCCGCGATCAGCATCGCAGCGACCCCGGCGACCAGCTTGAGACAGACCGGCGCCGCCCGGCGCAGGGCCTCGCCACGCTGCCAGCGTCCCGGCGCCACCACCGCTGTGCCGAGGCGCAGGCCAGCCACGCCGGCGATCACCAGGGCAGTGAGCTCCAGCGAGCCATGGCCGATGACGAAGCTGAGCAGATTGGGCGCCACCCCGGCATGGGTCAGGTGGGCGAACACCGCGCCCAGGAAGAGGCCGTTGAAAACGAGGAAGAAGAGCGTGCCGAGACCGGCGACGAGACCGCCGGCGAAGGTGCGAAAGGCGATGCTGACGTTGTTCAGCACATAGTAGCCAAAGGCGGCGAAGTCCCCCTCGGCGCCACGCTCTTCGCTCGCCGGGGTGCGGTACATCGATTCGAAGCTCTCCACCTGCGCTGCATCGAGCAAGGTGTAGACCGCGTCGGGATCGAGCAGCACGGCGATCCCCATGGCGATCCCCGGGCCGTAGAACAGCACGGTCGCCAACCAGAAGTAGCCCGCGTGCGCCCGCACGAGACGGGGAAACTCGTTCGCCAGGAAATGCAGCACCTTGCTCGGCGACGGAGCGGGCCGGCGGTAGAGCTGGTGGTAGCCGCGCAGGGCGATGCGATTGAGCCGCGCCTCGAGCTGGCTGTCGTAGTGCCGCTGACGGGCCAGGGCGAGGTGCTGGCAGCAACTGCGATAGAGCGCCGGCAGATCGCCCAGCTCGTGCTGGTATTTACGCCCCTTCTCCAGCTGATCGAGCAAGGCCTCGGTCCGCTGCCAGGTGGGCTCGTTGCGGCGTACGAAATCGTCGCGATTCACCCTCGTCCCCTCCGGCGCCTCATCCGGCGCTCCCCCGTCGCCCGAGCAGCCAGTTCGCCACCCCGAGAAGCTTGGTCGCGGCGGCTTCGCCGGTGGCCTCGGTGAGCGGTACCGCGAGGGTCGCCAGCTCGTGCCGGCGCTCGTCGTTCCAGGTCGAGTAGCGCACCCCGAAGTCGACCACCGCGCGCTGCTCCTCGCGATCCAGCGGCACGCGCGGCGGCACCGCCGGCGCTGTTGGGATCCGGCGGTCGACCGCCGCCTCGTCGCGGTAGATCACCAGCGTTCCGGCAGCGAGATCGCCGAGCCGTTGCCGATCCCGGCTGAGCAGCATCGAGGCCAGACCGGCACCATAGGCAAACGGTAGGAAATCGGCGAAGCGCAGCAAGTTGCGCAACAACGAGGCGGCGAGGGCGACCGGCGTCCCGTCGTCGTGCACCACCTGCAGACCGACGGCCGATTTCCCCGGCGTGACACCGCCCCGTAGAACCTCGAAAGCCACCGGGTAGAACCACCACAAGACAAAGAGGCTCAGCAAGAATACCCCGGTGCCCGCGGTACCCATCAGGCCGAACGCGAAGGCCAGCAGAAACTGGGCCACGACGAGGATCATGGCGTCGATACCCCAAGCGACCAGGCGCACCGGTGGGCCGGCCGGTCGCAGGCTCAGGTTGACGCCTTCCGGCGTCTCCCGCCTGCAGTCGGTATCGATCTTCACGCGCCCGATACCTCGTCTCTGCCGGGCCGACCCACCAACGATCGATCGGGCACGTGTCGACTGAACAGGTATCGATTGGACAGGTGCGGTGGCATCCGGCTGATCCTAACGTGGGTCGCCTACGCCAGGCGGAGACATCGCGACAGCTCTCCAGCCCGGCCATTAAAGCTAAACGCGGTAGGCGAGTCGAAAAGTGATCAATCGACAGCCACGGCTTGGACAACCGCAGGCACCGGCAGCCGAATGGTTGTCGGCGCTATCGTCTCGACATATACTCTAAGCTCGATTGTCGAGCCGCGGTGACCTTTTCGGTGGACCTCCGGTCCAGCGTGCGAAGTGTGCGAGCTCGACACGGCTCGGCAGGCCGAAGCCACCGGTCACCGGGGTACCGGCGAGACACCTTGAATCGACAACAGGAACTGCACCGGTGACTCTTTCCGGCCGCCTTTTCCCGCTCTACGTCTGCCGTATCGCCGGCTTGCCGGTGGGTAGCCTGGAAGCGCAGCAAGCCACAGCCAGCGCGACGCTGTGC
>JBCCGX010001208.1:0-3167 GCA_039029035.1 Acidobacteriota bacterium
GATGAGGAACGTGTTGAGCGGGCTGATCGCCGAGCCGGTGTTGCGCAACGGCACGGTGCGAGCCCGGCCGATGTAGGCGGCGGGGCCGAAAGCCTCAGTGTAGACCACGCCGTGGTAAGCCGGCTCGGGCTGGGTGAGGCCAGGATAGCGCTCGGCGTGGTCCGCCCATGGAAACTTACCGCTGTCGACGATGAGCCCGCCGAGGGAGTTGCCATGGCCGCCCATGTACTTGGTCAGGGAGTGCACCACCACGTCGACACCATACTCGATCGGCTTGAGCAACGTCGGCGGGGTCACGGTGCTGTCGACGATCACCGGTACTCCGTGGCTGTGCGCCATGTCGGCGATGGCCTCGATATCGGCGATGTTGCCGGCCGGATTGCCGATGGTCTCGGCGAAGACGGCGACCGTCTTGTCGTCGATCAGCTTCTCCAGGCTGGCCGGGCTGTCGTCCTCGGCGAAACGCACATCGATGCCTTGCTTGGGCAGCATGTGGGCGAAGAGGGTGTAGGTGCCGCCATAGAGCAGTGGCACGGAGACCACGTTGCTACCCGCTTCGGCGATGGTCAGGATGGAGTAGTTGACTGCAGCGCTGCCGGCGGAGAGTGCCAAGCTGGCGACGCCCCCTTCGAGCTCGGCCACTCGCTTCTCCAACACGTCGGCCGTGGGGTTCATGATGCGGGTGTAGATGTTGCCCGGCACCGCGAGGTTGAAAAGATCGGCCCCGTGCTGGGCGTCATCGAACTCGTAGGCGACGGTCTGGTAAATCGGCACGGCGACGGCCTTGGTGGTCGGGTCCGTCTCGTAGCCGGCGTGAATGGCGAGCGTTTCGTCCTTCATGCGATGCTCCTCGTGAAATGCCAGGGCAGATGGCTCAGGGCCGGGATGAGCTCGGGCTTAGCCCGAGCGGGTCTTCGGGGTCGATACCGGGCATGAACGGCTGGCGCCGATCCAGGCTGGTGAGCTGGTAGACCAGTCCCAGCCAATTGTTGAAGATGGCACGCCCGGTGTCGCCCCAGGTGTTGTCCAAATGGAACGCGAGGTCGTCTTCGGGAAACTCCGGCGGCGGATCGCCGACGGCTTTGGCACGCAGGACCTGCTGCAGATAGGCCTCGGCCAGAGCCTTCGCCTCGGAAGAGAAGTAGCGTTCCGGGTAAGGAGGGTGCTGATCGATCTCACCCGCCAGAAAGCGCAGCATTTCGCGCTTGTACTCCTTGAGTAGGCTGTTGTAGTCGTACTCGGGATGCCCCTGGAAATAGACGATTCGAAATCGGTCCGGGCTGACCGCCAGGTGCGCTCCGGCGGTGTCACTGTCGGCCAGGATTTGCAAACCTGCCGCCTCCAACTCGTCTCCACGCACCTCGTTCCAGCGTGAATGCGGGGCGTCGAAGCGCGTGTCGATCCCGAGGGTGAGGGGATGGGATCGATCACGGACGCGATGACTGTAGACCCCCCATTGCTTGCGCGGTAACGCGTGGCGATCGATCTGATGCAGGTGTTTGACCAGCGCGTGGGTGGCGAGGCAAGAGCACAGGATGCTGGTGACGTTGTCTTTCGCCCAGGCAACGACCTCTTGCAAAGGCTCCCAGAAAGGTTCGAGCTCAATCGATGGGTTGGTGACGTTGGCGCCTGAGACGATCAATGCGTCTAGCCCTTCTCGACGCAGGTGGTCGAAATTGGCGTAGTACTGATCAACGTAGTCGAGGGTTGCGGTGCTGCGCTCCAGCCCGGGTACGGTGAACGGGTGGACATAGAGCTGAGCCACCCGATTGCACCCACCGACGAGACGCATGTACTGCTGCTCGGTGGCCGCCAGAGCGGCGTCTGGCATCATGTTCAGCAAACCGATATGCAGCTCGCGGATGTCCTGGGACCGCGCGCGTTCCGGCGTGAGCACATCTTGCCCGCCAGCTCGCAGCTTGCGGAACGTCGGCAGATCGGAATGCGCGACCAGCGGCATTCTACGAGTGGACCGGCCTGAGAGCGTCGCCCTGCGCTCGCAGGGTACCGGTTCGGCGGGCCGAGAATCGGTCGACACCGGTCGTGTGCGAAACCCTGCTCGACGTCGACATCATGATCGCGGCTGATCTTAGCAAAGGCGCCCCCGAGTTGAGCTACACTCGCCCCGCACGACGAGTCCCATGCGCCGCCCCACTCTACAGACCCCGATCTGTGATTTCTTTCAGATCGAGTACCCGATCGTCCTCGCCGGTATGGGGGGCATCGTTTCCCCCTCGGGACCCGAGCTGGCCGCCGCCGTGTCCGAGGCGGGCGGCCTTGGCGTTCTCGGTGGCGCCTTCGTGGCGCCGGAAGAGCTGGCGCGCCAGATCGAGCGGACACGGGAGCTGACCTCGAGGCCCTTCGGAGTCGACACGCTGATCCCGTTCAGCGTTACCCGGGGCGAGCTCGAGCAGCCGATCGCCCTGGATCCGACTCTGCCGGAAGAGCACCGTGCCTTCATCGAAGATTTCGCCCGTCGCCAGGATCTCGGGGAGCTGCCGGAACCGGAGATCTCGGTCTTCGATCCAGCCTTCATCCGTGACCAACTCGACGTGGTGCTCGATCTTGAGGTGCCGGTCTACGTCGCCGGGCTCGGCGACCCGGGCTATGTGGTGCAGAACCGAGGCGACCGGGCGATGAAAATCGGCTGCGTCGTCGGCGCCACCCGGCATGCACGCAAGGCAGTGGCCGCGGGAGCGGATTTCGTCGTCGCTCAGGGGCACGACGGCGGCGGCCACAACAGCGCTGTGGGTACCATGGCGCTGATTCCCCAGGTCGTCGACGCCTTGCCGGAGGACGTCCCAGTGCTGGCGGCGGGATCGATCATGGACGGCCGCCAGGTGGTGGCAGCGCTGGCCCTGGGTGCCCAGGGCGTCTGGTGCGGCAGCGCCTTTCTGGCCACCGACGAGGCGGCGATCACTCCCGGCCAGAAGCAGGCCATCGTCGACAGCCGCGACACCAGCACCCAAGTCACCCGCGCGTGGAGCGGCAAGCCGGCACGGATCATCGACAGCGTGTGGACCGAGGCGTTCGAAGCGTCCGGCTTGCCAGTGCTGCCCATGCACCAACAGCTCACCCTGGTCGATCGGGTGATGCGAGCCGCTGACCGCGAGGATCGGACCGATATCAATCCCGGCGCCGCGGGACAGGGTATCGGCATGGTGCAA
>JBCCGX010001209.1:0-3159 GCA_039029035.1 Acidobacteriota bacterium
AGCCCCCTGGCTCCAGACATCGACGGACTGCCGCAATGTGGTGCAGATCGTGGAAGTGGGTAAAGAAAAGCATCTCGCGCACCGTCAGCTTGCCGAGCAGGGGATGCGGCAGGCGATGTTTGTCGAGCGCCGCCTCGCTCCACTTGCCGAGCTCGCGCACCAGGCTCTCGCCGGCGCGTTGCCACCCCGCAAGGGCTCGCGTGCGCGATCGTTGGGCCTCTTCCGGCGTGGCCGGTGTCGGTATCTGGGGAACATAAGGCCCCGTGGCGACGGCGCCCTGCTGCAGCTTGTCCTTGTAAATCTGATGGATTTCGCCGTAGGCCCGCGAGGCCTTGGCGGTACCGAAGCGCATCGTCAAGACCAGCTTCGGCACCTTCAGCGCTCCAGCCACCGCTTGCACCGACTTGACCAGATGGACCACATTCTCCGCCGCCGACCAGACGCCCTCCTCGGGTGAGCGGAAGAAAGCCTCATCAGCCGGCGCCGTGAAGAGCTCCGCCGCTTCGCGGTGCAACGCCTCGAAGAGGCTCGACAGCTCGTCGCGGCGGTGAGGAGGGTCGGATCCGGCCATGGCAGTCACTACCCTTTCGGATACTCGTAAAAGCCGTGTCCGCTCTTGCGGCCCAGGCGCCCGGCGAGCACCATCTGCTTGAGCAGCGGCGGCGGGGCGAAACGCTTTTCGCGGTACTCGTCGAACATGATGTTGGCGATGTAGAGGGTCGTGTCGAGACCGACGTAGTCGAGCAGGGTGAAGGGGCCCATAGGGTAGGCACAGCCGAGCTGCATCGCCTTGTCGATGTCTTCGAGCGAGCCGACGCCTTCCTCGTACGCGCGAATGGAGTCGAGCAGGTAAGGCACCAGCAGGCGATTGACGATGAAGCCCGAGTTGTCGCGACAGGCCACCGGTTCTTTGCCCAGGGCATGGACGAAAGCCGTAGCGCGCTCGGCCGACTCATCCGAGGTGACCAGAGTCCGGACCACTTCGACCAGCTTCATCACCGGCACCGGGTTGAAGAAATGGAGCCCGAGAAACTGCTCCGGCCGGTGGGTCGACATGGCGATCTCGGTAATGGTGAGAGACGAGGTGTTGCTGGCGAACAGGGCCGATTTCTTGACCGTCTCATCGAGGGCCTGAAAGGTCTGCCGCTTGGCGTCGATGTTCTCGACAATCGCTTCGATCACCAAGTCGCAATCGGCCAAGTCGTCGAGCTCGACGGCACCGCTCAGGCGCTGCAGAATCTTGGTCTGCTCGTCTTCCTCGAGCTTGCCCTTGAACACCGCCTTGGCGAGCGACTTCTCGATCCGGCTACGGCCTTTCTCGAGCAATTCCTCGGACACCTCGCGAATGACCGTGGTGAACCCGGCGCGGGCGGCGACTTCGGCGATTCCAGCGCCCATCAGCCCACAGCCCAGCACTCCGACTTTCTTGATTTTCATCCCCTTCTTCTCCTGTTGCGGTCGACGAAATTTCGTCGATCGTATCAACTTCGTTGGGCGTCTGGCGCCGCCCGCTCGATCAGAATCTCGCGTTCTCCAGTCGCCGTGCGACGGAGCTCGACCCGATAGGCGGCAGATGGCGCAAGTCCGGTCTCGTCGAGACGCTTGGCCCACTCGATCGCCTTGATCCCCGGACCGGCGAGCATCTCCTCCAATCCCAGCGCGACGATCTCTTCACCTTCCAGGCGGTAGAGATCGACATGCACCAACCGGCCACGCGGCCCCTCGTGCTCGTGGATCAGGGTGTAAGTCGGTGATTGGACTTCCCGCCGATCGATCCCCAGGGCATCGGCGATGCCGCGCACAAGGACGGTCTTGCCGCTACCCAGATCACCCTCCAGCAGAATGACGGCTTCTCCGCCAACGCTGGCAACCAGTGCCGCACCGACCGCTTCGGTCTCCGCTTCGCTGTGGCTGAGAACGCGCTGCTCCATGCCTGAGCCTACTCGCCGCGCAAGTCGTTGAACGCCGCGGGCAGCGCTTCGATCTGGTCGCTCGCCCGCAAGGCCTCGGGGGTCAGACTGCGACTGGCCAAATCGCCAGCCAGCCCGTGCAAGTAGGCCGCCAGCTGGCTCGCCGCAAGGACCTCGAAGCCTTGCGCCAGGAACGCTGCCAGGAGTCCGGTCAGCACGTCGCCACTACCACCCGAGGCCATGCCCGGGTTGCCGGTGGGATTGACGTAAACCGCGCCACCCGGTTCGGCGATCAGAGTCAGATGCCCCTTCAGCACCACGACCGCGTTGGAGCGCTCCGCCGCCTGACAAACAGCGGCCCGGCGATCGGTTTGGACTTCGGCGGTAGAGATCCTCAGCAGCCGCGCCATCTCGCCGGGATGCGGCGTCAAGACGGTCGCCGACTGACGTTCGGCGAGGGCCTCCAGGTCGCCAGCAAAGGCGTTCAGGCCATCGGCGTCGAGCACCAGGGGGATCTCCAGAACCTTGGCCGATGGCCGCACCGCTGCGACGGTCTCCGCCGCCAGACCGAGCCCGGGGCCGATCGCAACCGCCCATTTGCCCGCAGCAGCGGCGGCGATGGATTCCGCCGCGGCCGCCGTCAGAGCACCGTCGGCGCCAGCCGGCAGCGCCAGGGTCATCGATTCGAGCGAGCCGCCGTCAACCGTTGCCAGGATCGGCTCCGGCACTGCCACGGTCACCAGTCCGGCGCCACCGCGGACGGCGGCACGGGCGGCCAGGATCGCGGCTCCGGCTTTGCCTGGCGAGCCGGCAACCAGCAGCGCGTGGCCGAAGTCGCCTTTGTGGCTGTCGCGACGCCGCGGCAAGAGGCCCGCCGCCAGCTCTTCGGCGACCAACAAGTGGAGATTGCCCGGTGCTTCATCGACCAAATACGGCGGAATGCCGAGATCGGTCACCACGACCTGCCCCACCGCCCGCGCCGCCGGCGGGAAGATGTGGGCGACCTTGGGTGCAGCGAAGGTCACGGTGGTCTCGGCCGGCAGAAAAGGCCCTGGCAGCGTGTCGCGACTGCCGTCGAGGCCACTGGGCAGATCCACCGCGAGCACGGGCAATGCGAGACCCGCCAGGCGCTCGATCAACTCGGCGAAATGCCCCTCGAGCGGCCGCGACAGGCCGGTACCGAACAGGGCGTCGACGATCAGGTCGCAGCCGCTCACGCCGGCCACCACAGGCGTCAGATCGGTCTCCG
>JBCCGX010001210.1:0-3156 GCA_039029035.1 Acidobacteriota bacterium
GCGAACCCCACTGAGGAGCTGATCGCCGGAGTCTGGTCGCAAGTGCTCGAGCTGCCCCGAGTCGCCACCGACGTCGGTTTCTTCGACCTCGGAGGCCATTCGCTCCTCGCCACCCGGGCGGCGGCTCGGCTGCGCCGCCTCTTCGGGGTCGAAGTCTCGCCGAGTGCGGTCTTCCAAGCGCAGACGGTTGCCGAGCTGGCGCGGTTGATCGATGCCTTGCGCCGCGGCGGCCCGGAGCCGCCGCCATCGATCGAGCCCGTGCCGGTGGAGGAAGGCAGGGTTCTCTCCTTTTCTCAGGAGCGGCTTTGGTTCCTGGCCCAGCTGGACTCCGCCGACCCGGCCTACCATGTACCGGTGGCGCTCCGTCTTGCCGGTCAGCTCGAGCCCGGGCCCCTGGCCGCGGCGCTGGCCGAGCTGATTCGCCGGCACGAGGTGCTGCGGGCGCGCTTCGAGAGCGTCGACGGTCGCCCGCGGCTGCGGATCGGATCCTCGCCCGCAGCAACTCTGCCGGTTGTGGATCTGAGCGGCTTGCACGAGCCCGATCGCGATCGTGAGCATGCCAGCCTGGCACTTCAGGACGGGCGCCACCCCTTCGATCTGGCGCGAGGGCCCCTCACTCGGGCGCAGCTCCTGCGTTTGGGCGAGGCGGAGCACACACTGCTCCTCGCCTTCCACCACATCGTGATCGACGGTTGGTCAATGGGCATACTGATCCGCGAGCTGGCTGCGATCTACCGCGCGGCGCTGGCGCGGCGCAGCAGCGCGCTGGCCGAGCCGCGTCTACAGTACTCCGATTGGGCCGCTTGGCAGCGGCGCTGGCTCACGCCCGAGCGCTCCTCGGCGCAGCTCGATTATTGGCGCCAACATCTCGAGGGTTTCTCGGGAGTCCTCGAGCTGCCCCTCGACCGGCCTCGGCCGCCGGCCCGCCGGGGCCGAGGCGCCCGCATCACCCGTCGCTTGCCGGCCGAACTGCGGCACGGGCTCGAAGGGTGGAGTCGGGATCACGGGGTGACCCTCTTCATGACCTTGGTCGCCGCATTCCAGACGCTCCTGGCGCGGCTCTCAGGCCAGGACGATGTCGCGATCGGCACCCCCGTCGCTTATCGCCAGAGTCAAGAGGTTGAGGACCTGGTGGGCTTCTTTGCCAACACCTTGGTGCTGCGCACTCGTCTCGGCGACGATCCGGTCTTCGGATCGCTGGCGGAACGGGTGCGTGAGGTCGCCCTGGGGGCCTTCGAGCATCAAGACCTTCCTTTCGAGGTTTTGGTCGAGGCGTGCCAACCGGAGCGCGACCTGAGCCGCACGCCTCTGTTTCAGGCTCTCTTCGCCTTTCAGAACGCTCCGCTCGAGCTGGCGCTTCCAGGACTCGAGTTCGAGCGATTCGAGCTCGACACCGGCATCGCGAAATTCGATCTGACCCTGGTAGTCGAAGACGATCCGGACGCCCCGTTCTGGCTCGACTACGACCGGGATCTCTTCGACGGCACCACCGCCGAGCGTTTTCTGGGGCATTGGGAGCGGCTTCTCGCGGCGATCGTCGAGGGGCCGCAGCGGCTTTCGGAGCTGCCGCTGCTGAGCCCACCGGATCGCGCCCAGATGGTGTGGGAATGGAATGCCACCGAGGCGCCTTTCGAGGCCGGAATCGGCCTCCATGAGCTCTTCGAGCGCCGTGCACGCGAGCGGCCGGAAGCCCTGGCGCTCTCTTTCGAAGACGCGCTGGGCGAAGACCTGCACCTGAGCTACGGCGAGCTCGCCCGGCGGGCTCGGCGACTGGCGCGGCTGCTTGCCCAGCTGGCCGTCGGCCCGGGAAGCTGTGTCGGGGTCTCGGTCGAACGCTCTACCGAACTGGTGGTGGCGCTCGTCGGCACCCTCGAGGCAGGCGCCACGTACGTACCCCTCGAGCCCGACTGGCCGGCCGAGCGCCAGCGCTACGTGCTCGCATCACTCGGCGTCTCCTGCCTGCTCGCCGATTCGAGCCAGTCGCGGGCGATCCACGACCTGCGCTGGCGCCTCCCCGAGCTGTCGGACGTCGTCTTCCTTGACGTCTCGGACCGCGAGCCCGAGCCCGAGCCGATCGCCGAAGCTGCCGTGCGCTCGCTGTGGGACCACGTCGCAGAGCGGGCCGTCGACCGAGAGACCGCCGCGGGCTTTGTGCGTAGCGAGACGGGTGAGGTTTTCAGCGCCGCGGAGGTCGACGAGTACCGCGACCGGGTGTTGGCTCTCGCCGAACCCTACCTGAGCCCCGGAGCCCGGGTGCTCGAGATCGGCTGCGGCTCGGGTTTGATCCTCCTCGAGCTGGCGCCGCGGGTCGGGCGCTGCGTCGGCCTGGACCCCTCGCCGCGAACACAGCGGGCTAATCACGAGGAGGCGCGACGCCGCGGCCTCGGTCCGGGCCAGGTCGAGCTGGTGACCGGCTTTGCCCACGAGCTGGCCCAGATCGAGGGTGAATTCGACCTGGTGATTCTGGCCAGCACGGTGCAGTTCTTCCCGGGGCCGGCCTACCTCGCCCGAGTGCTCGGTGAAGCCTACGAGCGCCTGGTACCAGGCGGTGCCCTGTTGATCGCCGACGTCCTAGATCCCGCCCATCAGGCTGCGCTTAGGGCCACGCTGAACGACGGGGCTCGGCGCGAAGAGCTGTGCCTCGAGGCCGACCTTTTCCGCGATCTCGCGGCCGGCTGGCCAGGGGCCAATGGGGCGAGCGTCGCCGGGGTCGAGATCCACCGGCGTGACGAGGGTTTCGCCAACGAGCTCGGAGCACGCTACGACGTCGTCCTGCGGAGACCACGCCTGGGCGAGACGATCGGGGGCGAGACGACACGGCGGCGTGCAGGGCGGCCCTGGACCAGCTGGCACCTCGACCGAATGTCCGGCGAGGTGCTCGAGCCCGCCCCTGGCCGTGGCCTGGCCTACGTGATCTTCACCTCGGGCTCGACCGGGGTGCCGAAGGGCGTGATGGTGCGCCACGAGCCGGCTGTGAACCTCGTCCAATGGGTCAACCGCAGCGTCGGCATCGGCCCCGAGGATCGGGTGCTCTTCGTCACCTCGCCGTGCTTCGATCTTTCGGTCTATGACGTCTTCGGGGTCTTGGCCGCGGGGGGCTCGATCCGCGTCGCCTCGCGCGCCGAGCTCGCCGAGCCGCGGCGCCTGGTCGAGCGC
>JBCCGX010001211.1:0-3154 GCA_039029035.1 Acidobacteriota bacterium
GAAGAACGACAAGGTCTGCGGCCACTCGGGGGAGATGAACGGCACCTGCAGCTCGAGAGGGATGGCCAAGACGCTCTCCGGGTCGCAGCCCGGGTCGACGTCGGCCAACTGGCGCATGGTGCGGATCATCAAGCTGGCACCGATCACGAGGATGACCGCCAGGGCGATCTCCGCCACCACCAGCCCACGGCGCAAGCGGCCGCGGCTGCGGGTCTCGCCCTGGTGGCGGGTGCCGGCCCCGAGGGCGGCGAAGAGATCGCGCCGGGAGACCTCGAGCACTGGCACCAGGCTGAAGACGACAGCGATGATGGCGGTGAGGGCGAAGCCGAAGAGCAGAATGCGCTCGTCCAGGGCCACCTGGTCGGCCCGCGGCAGGGTGGTCGGAATGTTCTGCAGCTGGATTTCTTTACCGAGCCAGGCGAAGGCGAAGCCCAAGGCGCCGCCGAGGCCGACCAGCCAGAAGGACTCGGCGAAGAACTGGCGCAGCAGTTGGGGGGCGTTGGCGCCGAGAGCCGATCGAGTGGCGACCTCACGGCTGCGCCCGGCGGCGCGATGCAGCAAGAGGTTGGAGACGTTGGCGCAGACGATCAGAAGCACGAAGGCGGCGGCGCCTAGGAGCAGAAAGAAAGGTTGGCGCAGGGGCCCGACCAGAGCTTCGTGCAGCGGCACCAGGCGAGCACCACGGGTGAGGTTCTCCCCCGGATACTCCTCGGCCAACTGGGCCGCGATCGTCGCCAGCTCGGCATTGGCGCTATGGATCGTCGCACCCGCGGCCAGCCGGCCGATCGGCTGGATGTTGTGCACCCCGCGCACCTCAGTGCCGGCCTGGGCGGCCAGGGCAGTGAAGATCTCGGCGTCCTGGGGCACGTGTGGGGTCTCGACCACGCCGACGATGGTGTGCACGACAGCGTTGATCGTCAGCCGTCGATCGAGCACGTTCTCCTGTCCGGCGAAGTGGCGGCGCCAGAAGGATTCGCTGAGCACCACGACAGGCTCGGCGCCCTGTCGGTCGTCCTCCGGTAGGAGCTCGCGTCCGAGTACAACGCGGGTGCCGAGCAGATCGAAGAAGTCGTGTGTCACATGGCCGACGGTGATCCGTGCGGGCCGATCGCTGTGGCCGGTGACGTTGTCCGGAAAGGCGTTGGCCGCGGCGAGGAGGCTGAAGGACTTGGAGCGGTCGCGAATGTCGGCGTAGTCGGGGTAGGAGCTGGTCCACTGGCCGGCGCCGGTTTCGGTATTGAAGCCGTAGAGGCGGACGAGGGAGTCCGGATCCTCGAACGGCAGAGGGCGAAGCACCACGCCGTCGATCAGGGTATAGACGGCCGTCACCGAGCCGATACCGAGAGCCAGGGTCAAAACCACGACAAGGCTGAATCCGGGCGCCCGCCGCAGGTTGCGACCGGCCAGGCGAAGATCATCGAAGAAGGCTTGCATCAGGGAGTCTCCTCGGCCCCTCACGAGGGAGGCGGCGGAATGCTTTCGAGAGAGGGAGCCGGAGCGCCGAGCGGGGCGGCGGCACAAAGCGCCGACCGACCGCAGAGCTTCGCGGCGGTAGAGCCACCCGGCTCGCGCCCGGTTGTAGCTGGCGCGCTGGCGGTAGTCTTCTTCCAGGTCGCCGAGCATGGCCTCGCGAGCACCCGGGTCGAGGAGGGCTCGGCTGATCCAGCCCAGCAAGGTGCGGCTCATGACCGGCGGCCGGCAGGGGGCGTGATCACCCATGATCCTGCCCTGGGCTCAAGGGCACGTTGCGCCGCAGCTCTTCGAGGCGTGGCTCGAGCCCTTCGGTCATGCGGCGCTGGAAGTCCCAGGTCTGAGATAAGGCCTGCTTGCCGGCGCTGGTCAGCCGGCACATCTTCTTGCGCCGGCCGCCGCGCACCGCGGTCGGCGCGCCCATGCGCGACTCGATGTAGCCCTTGCCCTCCAGGCGCTCCAAGGTGGTGTAGAGGGCGCCGAGAGAGAGCTCGCGGCCGGTGCGGCTGGCGATCTCGTCGCGAATCGGCACACCGTAGGCTTCATCGCCGAGGCGTAGTAGGGCCAGCAAGAGGGTGTACTCGAGGTCTCGTAGGCGGCCGGACATGGTGCTCCTTCGTTATTTACTACTCGTTGTAGTTGATATACGAGGTAGGAGCCGAGAGGTTGCGTCGAAATCGCCCCTGGAGACGCTCGGTGTAAAATTGTCTTATGGCACACGAACCCGAGATCTGGACCTTCTTCTACGGCTCCTACATGAACCTCGAGGTGCTGCAAGAGGTCGACTACGTGCCGCGGCGCTACGAAACGGCGCGGCTGCCCGGCTTCGACATCCGGGTCGGCCCGTTGGCCAATCTGGTGCCGTCGGAAGAGAAGGCGGTCTATGGCATCGTCGCGACGGGCACCCACACGGAGCTGGCTCGGCTCTATGATCACGCCGAGACCGTGCTGGGCGGGCGCTATCTGCCGCAAGCCGTTCTGGTGGTGACTCAATCCGGCCACTGGCTTCCGGCGCTAACCTATATTGCACCGTCCCTACCGGCGAAGCCGGTGGCGGGCGATACCTCGATCGCATCATCGAGCCCGGCCGGGAGCACGGTTTCCCGGCTTGGTACCTCGAGCGACTCGAGTCGTTTCGAGTCTGAGATCAAGGAGACGTCGACTTGACCCACATCATCGATGCCTGGATGCAGCATCCGACGAAGCGCTTCCTCGAGCAGCCGGTCTTCGAGTCCCTCCGACGCTGGACCCGCCGGGAGGAGATTCCCGAGGTTCCCCTGGCCGCGACCCTTGGCGGCATGGACGCGGCCGGTGTCCGACTCGGGCTGGTGGCGGCGTGGTGGGGACCCCAGGGCCCGTTGATCCACAATGACGAGGTCGCCGCCTTCGTCAAGGAGTATCCGGATCGCCTGGTCGGTGTTGCCTCGGTGGATCTCTTCCGACCGATGGATGGGGTGCGCGAGCTGCGACGCTGTGTGCGTGAGCTCGGCTTCCGAGCGTTGCGTATCGTTCCCTGGCTCTGGGGCCTGCCGCCGGACGATCGGCGCTACTACCCGCTCTACGCCGAGTGCATCGAGCTCGACATCCCGTTCTGCCTCCAGGTGGGCCACACAGGGCCCCTGCTGACCTCGGAAACGGGGCGACCCATTCCTTATCTGGAGAACGTGGCGCTCGAGTTTCCCGA
>JBCCGX010001212.1:0-3146 GCA_039029035.1 Acidobacteriota bacterium
CCAACGCATGTCCAAGAACTCCCCGGCGCCACCTGCCCGCTCACTGACCGTCGCCATCGTCCAGGCGACGACCGAGTCGTCCGCCGAGCAACACCTGGACAAGACCGCCCAACTGATCGAGCAAGCGGCGCGCGAGGGGGCACGATTGGTCGTCTTTGGCGAGACCTGGCTCGGGGGCTACCCGGCTTGGCTGGATCACTGCCGGGAGGTTGCGCTGTGGGGTCACGAGGCGACCAAAGAGGCCTACGCCGACTATCGACGCCGCAGCATCACCGTCCCCGGTGACGAGACCGAACGCCTCGGCCGCTTGGCGGCCGACTTGGGCGTCGTCCTGGTGATCGGCGCCAGCGAGCGGGTCGATGCCGGCCCCGGCAACGGCACGCTCTACAACACCTTGCTGACTTTCGACGCCAGCGGCGAGCTGATCAACCATCACCGCAAGCTGGTGCCGACCTACACCGAGCGCCTGGTCTGGGGTCCTGGCGATGGACACGGCCTGCGCGCCTTGCCGACCGCTGCCGGTCGGGTAGGCGGCCTGGTCTGCTGGGAGCACTTCATGCCCCTGGCGCGCCAGAAGCTGCATCGGGACGGCGAAGAGGTCCACGTCGCCGTTTGGCCGACCGTGGTGGAGATGCATCAGGTCGCAAGCCGGCATTACGCCTTCGAAGGACGTTGCTTCGTCCTCGCAGCTGGCCAGCTGATGCACGAAGACGACATCCCGGCTGGCCTCTCGATCGCCGAGGGGCGGACCGACGATGGGCTCCTACTGCGCGGCGGGAGTGCTGTGATCGCGCCCGACGGCAGTTATCTCGCCGGCCCGACCTTCGACCAGGAGCAGATCCTCATGGCCGAGCTCGACTTCGGACTGATCGATCAGGAAGCGATGACCCTCGACGTCTCGGGTCACTACCAACGCCCGGACCTCTTCGACTTCGAATGTCATCCCGGGCCGCCTCGACGGCCCGATCCGACGGGCTAGCAGCTAGTACCCGGTGCACTTGGCCAGGGTGCCGCCACTACGCCAGCAGCGGTTGCACTCGCAGCACGGACAGACGCAGCTCGGAGGGGGCATCGGCGGCGGAAATCCGCAACCCATATCCACTTCCGGCGAGGCGAAGACCGGCTGGTCGAAGAGAAGACTCTCGAAGCCTGAGATCTCGATCGCTTCGCTACGCTCGGCCTTCTCGATCGGCTGCCGAGGGTCGACCCGTTCACTACGCTCCAGCTCTTCGGATCTCGCAGGCTCGACCGACGTTTCGACAACGGCCCGTTCGCCGTCCATGGTCGCTTCCGCCGAGCTCGGGGACTCGGATGCACCAGCCCATGGGGCCAGCGCCAGCAGCAGAACCGCGAGACCCAATCTGCGCAGGATGTTGCCAAAGTTGTCTCTCATGCTCGACCTCCTGTGTGTTGAGATGTTTCATCCTGATTATAAGCACAAATCAAGCTATTTCGTCTTGAGCACACCCGGCCTCTCGCTACACCGCGCTGGCGAGTTCGAGGGTTTAATCGGGCACTGGAGGCAATTGACCTGAAACCAAGACAACTGATCGGGCAAAGCCTTTCTCAGGGAGGAGGCCGTGGAAGGCAAGACACTACTCGACCGCTACCAGATCGCGGAACAACTCGGCCAAGGCGGCCGAGGCGCGGTCTACCGTGCCTGGGATCCACTGCTCGAGCGCGACGTCGCGGTCAAGATCATTCTGCCGAAAGTAATGACACCGGAGGCGCGCAAGCACTTTCGTCGGGAGGCCCGGACCACCGCCAGCCTGGAGCATCCGGCGATCGCCACGGTTTACGACTTCGGCCAGCACGAGCGTGAGCTCTTCCTGGTCATGCCGCTACTCCCAGGACGCACCCTACGGCACCTGATCGAAGACAGTGCACTCTCCGCCCTGCAAGCGGTCGAGATCGCCATTCAGGTCGCTGACGCGCTGGACTACAGTCATCAGCGCGGCGTGATCCACCGCGACATCAAGCCCGAGAACGTGATGGTGGATTGGCCCCGCCGCCAGACGCCGCACGTCAAGGTCTTGGACTTCGGCCTGGCCACCGAGATCGACGCGGCGCAACTGGCCTCGGCCCAGGAAGCCATCGCCACCACGATCGAGGGTACGTTGCTTTACCTCAGCCCGGAGCAGCTACTCGGCGAAACGGTCGATCTCCGGGTGGATCTCTATGCCCTCGGCATGATGCTCCATGAGTGTCTGACTGGCGAACACCCCCTGAAAACTGGCGAGAGCTCCATTTACCAGCGGATCCTCTTCACCAAGCCACGCCCTTTGCGCGAGAAGGGTGTTGAGGTCTCAGGCAGCCTGGATCGCCTGATCCGGAGCTGTATCGCCAAAGAAGCGAGTCAGCGGCCTGCCTGCGCCCGCGACGTCCTGCAGGGCCTAGTCGACGCCCGACGCGCGCTCGAGCCGAAACCGGTCGTCGCAATCGGGCCGCGCGCGCCCGCAGCAAGAGAGCATCGGAGCGCGGATCCGCGTGGCACGCAGCCCGTCCGCAGACGGCAATCCACTGACGAGACGCCAGCCAGAGTGCCTTCGTATGCCGACCGGCTCGGCGATCTGCTACTCGTCCAAGGCGAGTACCTCGAAGCCCAGGAAGCTTACCGGAAGGCGCGGGAGCGACAACGGGCCGAGGACGGCAGCCTGCCGGCCCGGGTCGAGACGCGTTACCTGCTGAAGCTGGCTCAACTCGCGCTCCGACTGGGGCGCTACGAAGAAGCCCTCGACCGGTGTCGGCAAGGGTTGGACCTGGCCGGCGAATCACCCTCTCTGCAGGCGGCGAAGCTCTCGGCCCTGGCTAGCCTGGTGTGCTGCATGGGTGGCCGGTACAGCGAGGCCAACCGTTGGCTCAGGCAAGCCCGCAATCACCTTCGGCGAGCAGCCCGCGGCGATGCCGACAGTTTGACGGCCGAGGTCCTCGCGCTGCGTAGTGAGGGCAATCTCCACCTGGGCCTCGAACGACCGGCGAACGCGGTGACCGCCTACCGCCGGGCTCTCGCCATCACCGAGCAGCTCGACGATCGTTGGGAGCATTCGATCGCCCTGTTCAACCTCGGCGAAGCCCTGGCCGAGGCCGGTGAGATCGAAGCAGCGAGAGACTACCTGCGCCGCGCCATCGAGAAAAAGTCGGCCCTC
>JBCCGX010001213.1:0-3145 GCA_039029035.1 Acidobacteriota bacterium
GCGAGACACCTTGAATCGACAACAGGAACTGCACCGGTGACTCTTTCCGGCCGCCTTTTCCCGCTCTACGTCTGCCGTATCGCCGGCTTGCCGGTGGGTAGCCTGGAAGCGCAGCAAGCCACAGCCAGCGCGACGCTGTGCAACGCCATCGACGAGCTCGAGCGCCAGATGACTGAGCGGCGTGAGACCCTGACCGAGGGCCTCTTCGCCACCGTTAGCGGCGTCGACGATCGCAAGAAGCGCGGCTGGATTCTGCAGGTCAAACGCGACGTGCACAATCTGCGCCGGCTGCGCCCGGGTCAGCTGCGCAAGCTCGACGGGCTGGTCCCCGAGGCCCTGGTGCGCGACCTGCAATCCTTCCTCGAGCTTGGCGGGGCGCGGCGCCAGCACCAGGACGAGCTCGAGCGCGGCTTCGGCCGCGAGCTGGCCAACGCCCGCAGGAGTTTCCGCCGCACCTTGCGGGACGCCGATTTTCAGAAGGGATTGCTGCTCTCCAGCCAAAGTCTGCACGGCGCCTTCGAGCGCTACACCCGCACGCCGGTCGACCGCTTGGGTAGCAAGGAGCGCCAGATCGAGCGCGGCCTGATGCGCTACCTCTCGCGCACCGCCATGAAGGCCACACCCTTCGGCACCCTGTGCGCCATCGCCGCCGGCGAGCTGGACGACGACGCGACCTCGAACGGCTGGTACTTCGCCGGCGATCCGCGCCGTAAGCACAGCGCCATCCGGCTCAACAAAAGCCTCTACGGCAACCTGGTGCGCCAGCTCTTGCGGCGGCCCAAGATCCGGCGCCACTTTCACATCGAGCTCAACCCCACCTTGGCCGACGAAGACGGCCGCTGGATGTTTCTCGGCAATGTCAACGGCAAGGAAGTCTTCCAGCGCCTCAAGCCCAACCCCGTCGTCGAGCTGCTGCGCCAGGCGTTTGACGAGACGCCGCACCAGCCACTGCACCGCCTGATCGAGTGGGCCGCGAGCCGCCCCGAGCTCGACGCGGACGAGGAGTCTATCGAGGCTTATGTCATCCGTCTGCTGGAGATCGGCTTCCTGCGCTTTCGCATCGGCATTCGTGAGCAGGAGGTCGATTGGGACCGCCCGTTCCGCGCCATCCTCGACGCCATCGACGACGATGAAGCGCGCGAGCTGAGTGACTACCTACGCCGCCTGCGCGAGCAGAGCGAGGCCTACAGCAGCGCGCCGGTCGACCAACGGACCGAGCTACTCGACGAGACCCGCGAGCTGACGCGCACCTCGTTCGCCAAGGTCAATGCACCCCTGGGCCACCTGGCCAACCTGCCGTTCTACGAGGATGCCGGCTCGGCCGCTCGATCCCACCTCCCGCGCCGCGACCTGGAAGCCGCCGTTGCACCGCTGATCGAGTGGATCCGGCTGACCTCCCGCCTCGCCTGGCCGCGCAGCGAGCAAGCCACCGCGCGCCACTTCTTCGACACCTTCTACGGCCCGGACGACCGTGCCGTGCCACTGCTGCGCTTCTACGAAGACTTCTACCGCGAGCACTTCAAGCAGCACCTGGAGCACCAACGGCCGCAGAACCACGGCGGTGGCAAGGCGAACGACGAAGAGATCGCCGAAAAGGAAGAGTACAACCTGAACAACCCCTTCGAGCTCGACCTGATCGAAGGGATCCGCAACGCCGGCACCGCCCTCACCGAGCGCCTGCAGGAGCTGTGGCGTGCCGACCCCCGAGCCGAGTCCGTCAACCTGACGCGCGCCGACTTGGAGTCGATCGTCGCCGACGTGCCGGAGGCGACGGTGCCCTGCCGCTCGGCCTCGGCCTTCGTGCAGTATCTGCCGGGCTTCGGGCCCGAGGGGCGCGGCGGCCTGGTGGGCAGCATCTATCACAACGGCTTCGGCAAGTACTTCTCGCGCTTCCTCTACCTGATGCCGGACGAGGTGCGGCAACAGCTGTTCGAGAACAACGAGGACTTGACCGACCATCACCTGGCGGAGATCTGCGGCGACGGTGCCTTCAATGGCAACCTGCATCCGCCGCTCCTGCCTTGGGAGGTGAGCTACCCCACCGGCGAGAGCGGCCCGTCCCAGGCCCAGCTGCGCAGCTCGGAGATTCTCGTCACCCGCGCCCCCGACGATCCCAACGCTCTGTGCCTGCTGCATCGAGGCACCGCCAAGCAGATCCTGCCGGTCGACCTCGGCTTCCTCAACTCCCAGATGCGACCGCCCCTCTACCAGCTTCTTTCCCGGTTCACCCCGCCGGCCAGCTTCATCCCGCAAATTCCGGAAGCGTCGGAGACACCGGAACCGCCCCCGACAGCGGACAGCGAAACGCAAGAGGCACAGGGTGCGCCAGAGGCAAAAGAAGCGCAAGAGGCGCAGGACGCGCCAGAGGCGCAACAGGAGGCAGCCAGCGTGCCACCCGACCATGTGTTCTACCGTCCGCGGCTGACCTTCGAAGGCTTGCTGGTCCTCGGGCGGCGGCTGTGGATCGTGCCAGCCCCCGCCTTCCCCAGCCCGCACGGCGACGAGACCCCGGCGCGCTTCTTCCTGCGGATCCAGCGCTGGCGCTCGGCCCACGGCATCCCGAGCCAGGTTTTCCTGCAGGTCCGCCCTCTGCCGCCCTTCCAGGCACCGGCCGAGGATCCCCCGGCGACGACCCGT
Organism: Acidobacteriota bacterium; assembly: GCA_039029035.1. Lineage (GTDB taxonomy): Bacteria > Acidobacteriota > Thermoanaerobaculia > Multivoradales > J023 > JAAELT01. The sequence goes on from JBCCGX010001213.1 coordinate 2,638, forward strand.
GGCGAGCCGGCCCAGGCGGACACAGCAAGCGCCGAGACCGAAGCCGACGGCGCCACAGAGCCCACCGCCAAAGCAGCAGCAAAAGACACGGCGACGGCCGCCGAGTCGGCTACAGAACCGGCAGCAGAAACGGCTAGAGAGGCCGACGCTGAGACGGCCGCTGACACGGACACAGAGACCGGTGAGCGGCACCAGGGCCAAGCCGGCAAGGCTGGCCCCGCGTTGCGTAGCGACCTCTACAAACCGCAGTTCATCGACTTCCACAATCCTCTGCTACTTGATCTCTTCACCAAGGCCCCGGGCCCTTTGGAGAACTTCGTCATCGTCCTCTCCGAGCGGCTGCCCGCCAAGGAGCACCTCCCGAGCCACGGCGAAGACCACTTCGCCACCGAGCTCGGGAGGTGCTCCTTGGCGGGCAGCCGCTCGGAGAGGACGATGACGAAGTTCTCCAAAGGGCCCGGGGCCTTGGTGAAGAGATCAAGTAGCAGAGGATTGTGGAAGTCGATGA
>JBCCGX010001214.1:0-3143 GCA_039029035.1 Acidobacteriota bacterium
AGGAAAAGCAGCGACGAGAACTCGAAGGCTCCGGCATCGCAGGCCGCTGTTCCATCGCCGTCGCCATCGAAGGGCCGCGGAATGCTGCGCTGGTCTGCAGGCGGGCAGGGCCCGGCCGGCGCCGTGTCGATCGCCGGACTGCCGAAGAGCAGCGGGTAGACCCGGGTGGGGCCGCCATAATCTCCGAGCGGTCCCAACCCGAGATCTGCCACCTCGGTCTGGTCCGTGGCGTCGTCGAAGCTGCAGGTGTCTCCCGGGCTCTCGAGGTTGCCACCACCGCTCGTGATCTCACCGCCGCAGTCGCCTTCGATGATGCTGTTGGTGACGGTTATGTTGCCACCATAGGGGTTCGCGCCGAGGGCGCTGACGGCGACGACCGCAGTGTTCTCGCTCAGGGTGGTATGGATGAGGCGGATCGATGAGAACTCGTCGGAGAACACGCCGGCCGAACCCATGGCGGAATTGCCGCTCACCGTGGTGTTGATCACATCCGCGCTCCCGTCGACGGCGTGGATGCCTCCTCCTTGGGAAGAGGCATCGTTGTTGCTCACGGTCGAGCTCTCGATGACGAATTGGCTGCCAACGATGGAGACGCCGCCGCCAAACCCCGAGGTGATTGAGTTGCCGGAGATGGTCGAGAATTCGATCGTTCCCGTGGCGCCGCTTCTCGTCGCGATGCCACCACCCCACAGCGATTGGGCCATATTGTCGACGATCTCGCAGTGCGTGATCGTGGCGGTCCCGCGGACCACCAAGATCCCCCCGCCATCATTACCGCCCGGTGCCGCACCGCCTCGGATCGTGAGGTGCGACAGGGTTCTGATCGTGTTGAAGTCGCCGCCCAGGTGCAAAACCCGATCGAGGCCGCCGCCATCGATGATCGTGGCACCCGGACCGGAGCCGTGGATCTCTGCGTCTTCGAGCACATCGAGGTCACCCGTGAGGTTGCCGTCTTCCTCGGCCCCGGGGATGGTCAGCAAGTACGTCCCCGTCGGCACCGCGATCAAGTCGACCATGGGCGCCGGATCGCCGGGGAAGCAGGCATCGACCGGCAGGTTGGTGTTCGCCGCCTGAATCGCCTCACGCAACGTGCAGTTGCCGTTGGGCCCCTGGTCGAGGTCGTCGGCTGTGTCGTTGACCGGGATGACGGCCGCCCCGAGGGGACTGGCGAACACGTGGAACGTCAGAGCAACCAAAATAGACAGCAGCCCGAAACCGCGAGTCCGTGGAGTCCTCGTCGCTTCGCACATCATGTCAAGGCCTCCTCTGTCGTCGGATCATAGTACACCCCCAAGGCGCAACAGGAGCTCGAGCTCGCTGCAACCCCAGCTTCAGCAGCCAGAGAGATATCGCCTATCACACTGCGTGGCAGGTCCTAATCAAAGAGGCGTAACTCACCCGCAGATTTGCCCAGATATTTTTACCAACCAGCGGATGACCGCTCCGATCGCGGTCCGTTCAGCCGTGGTCGAGCTTGCTCTTCAGCGGCGGCGACCCCAGCTACAGGGGCCAGAGTCCGGTGCCCTTCGCACTTGTTCAGCGGTGCCCTATTTCAACGCGGTGCAGGCGATCTTCGCTTACCCGCATGCTCGAAGATCAGGGCGGTCTCGATATGCGCTACCTCGGGCCGGGTGGTGAAGGCCGACAGGGCGAGGTCGCGCAGATGATCTGAGTCGCGCACCGCGACGTGGACGAGGAAGTCGTTCTTGCCCGCCATGTGGAAGATGGCCAGAACCTCCGGCAAGCCGAGAGCGTGAGCGCGGAAGCTCCGCACCAGATCGCGCGAGTGGCGCCCCAGACGGACGGCGATGATCGCCTGCAGGCCGATGCCCAGGGCCTTGGGGTCGACATCGGCGTGAAATCCCGTCAACACGCCGTCGTCACAGAGTCGGCGGAAACGCTCCAGGCAGGTCGACTGGGCGACGCCGATGCGGGCCGCCAGCTCTTTGTTCGACAGGCGTGCGTTCTTCTGTAGAGCGGCGATGATTTCGCGATCGATTCGATCGAGGGGGCGTGTGGCGTCCATTTTCGAATCTTATGCGGATTTCATTGACTGGATCCTCTTGAAGTCCGATTCTTTGGCTCGAGAGGCAACAAGATTCTGCTTCTTCTCTTCCTTCCGAACGATAGACGGATTCATCTGGGGTTCCAAGGAGGCACCACATGGCTAGAGAGGCATCGGGCTATCACCTCGAGAGTCGGCTGATTCACGGCAAGATGACGAGCGCGCATTGGAGCTACCAAGACCATCTGGTGCCGCCGATCAGTGCGTCGACCTCGTATCGTCTGGAGAGCGCCGCGCGCGGCGCCGAAGGTTTTGTCGAGTTCGCCAACCCGGAGCTGCAGCGCGCCGGCCAGACGCCGATCTACATCTACGATCGGCTCGATGAGCCCAGTCGCGGCATGCTCGAAGAGCGACTCGCCGCGGCGGAAGGGGGTGAGAGTTGCGTCACCTTCGCCACCGGCATGGCGGCGATCTCCGCCGCTTTGGGGGTGCTGCTCAAGAGCGGCGACACCGTGGTCTGCCACCGCACGGTCTACGGCTGCACCTACTCGCTGCTCACCCGCTGGTATCCGCGCCTCGGGATTCGGGTGCGCTTCGTCGACCTCACCGAGCCGGCCAACCTGGAGGCGGTGCTGGCCGAGGATCCGAGCGTCATGGTGGTCTACGGCGAGTCGCCCTGCAATCCCACCCTCGAGCTGCTCGATTTGCGCGCTCTGGCCGATGTGGTGGAGTTCAGCAATGCAACCCGGCCACCGCGACGCCGAGTCTTCACGGTGCTCGACAACACCTTCTCAACTCCCTTCTGCCAGCGCCCACTCGAGCACGGTATCGATCTCGCCGTGCACAGCCTGACGAAGAACATCGGCGGCTTCGGCACCGATATGGGCGGTGCGGTCATCGGACCGAGCCTGCTGGAGCCGGACCTCTTGCTCCTGCGCAAAGACTTCGGCGGGGTGCTCTCCCCCAAAGCTGCCTGGCCGCCCCTGGTCTATGGTCTGCCGACCCTCCCTCTACGCATGCGCCAGCAGATGGAGACCGCACAGCGCGTGGCCGAGTTTCTGGACAACCACCCAGCGGTGTGCCGAGCCGTCTACCCCGGTCTTCCGAGCTATCCACAACACGAGCTAGCACGGCGGCA
>JBCCGX010001215.1:0-3141 GCA_039029035.1 Acidobacteriota bacterium
CGGCCGAGGTGACTCTTGACTAGCATCGCCAGGCGGTGGCAGCCCTCACGAAACGCCTTGGAGGCGAGGATCTTCTCTTCCAGCTGACGGATCCGGCCAGCGATGCCGAGCGCCGGCTGTGGCACCGGCGGCACCTTCGCCGGCTGGGCTGATGGTGCCTGCGGCCGTTTCGACAGGAGCTGCAGCAGCTGCCACAAGAGAAGGAGCGCCAACCCCGCCAGCAGGAAAAACGCCAACCCTGCCAGCGCCAGCAATTGGGTGGGCTGCAGGATGTGGAGGGGCTCGGCGGGCGGTGCCGGCAAGGGATTCAACGGGCCAGCCTCCGACGTTGATGAAACAGGTCCATCAGTGTTTCGCTGACCGCTTGACGGGTCGAGAAGCTGCCCCACGTCAGGCCGTATTGGAGAGCTTTGTCTTCCAGGAAGCCGGTCATCTCGGCCAGTCCCTCGGTTTCGCCGGGGCGCACTGTGGCGAAGGTCTTGTGGCCTTCCGGTGCAAAGGCCGGCAGTCGGACCGGGTTGAACGGTGCGTACTCCAGTGGATCGTAGAGGTGAATCAGGGTGATGTCGTGTCGCTTGTGGAAGTACTTCAGGTCCTCGGGTACGTCGTGATCGATGAAGTCCGAGATCAGGAAGACGACGAAGCGGCGACCGCGGTTCTGCTGGATGGCGTGGATGGCGCTGCGCGGGTCGGACAGGGCGCAGGGCTCCGTTGGCTGATCACGCGCTTCGACGAAGGTCTTGAGGGCGTGGAAGAGCTGCCTGCGCCCGGCCCGCGGCCGATCGTTGACCAGCACTCGATCGGCGAAGGTGACGAAGCCCAGGCGGTCGCCGGCGGTGACGGCGGAGAGGGCCAGAGTGGCGGCGGTCTCCACCGCCACCTCGAGCTTGGTCTTCTCCTGCCAGCCGGTGGCCATCGACGGGCTGACGTCGAGGGCGATGAAGATTTCCCGCTGCCGCTCTTCCAGGAAGGTGCGGACGTAGGGCTGCTGCATGCGGGCGGTCATCTTCCAATCGATGTGGCGGATCGGATCGCCCTGGACGTAGTGCCGAGCCTCATGGAAATCGAGACCGCGACCCGGGATCTGGGTCAGGTAGTTGCCGGTGAACAGTGACGAGACGTTCTTGCGCGCCACCACCTCGAGTGCCCTGATCTCGCCTAGCAGATCGCGCAGCGCGGCTTCCACGATCAAGCCTCCCGGGATTGAATTCCCGGGCTACGGTCTTGCGCCTCTCCGAGGCTTCGGTCCCGGAGGGACACCCGAACGTAGCCTGGGATTTCAATCCCAGGTTTGAAGGAGTCGGCTCTCACGGCACCTTGACCGCGCCGAGGATCTGGGCGACGACCTGCTCCGAGGTGATGCCTTCGGCGTCGGCGTGGTAGGTCATCAGGATGCGATGGCGCAGCACATCGGGAGCGGAGGCTTTGACGTCGTCGGGCAGCACCGCATCGCGGCCATCCATCAAGGCTCGGGCGCGGGCGATCTGCACCAGGGCGATGGAGGCGCGGGGCGAGGCGCCGAGCTGGATCATCGCGTCGAGATCGAGACCGTAGCGCTCGCTATTGCGGGTGGCGTCGACCAGGCTGGTGGCATAGTCGATGATCCGGTCCTCGACGAAGATCTCTCGCGCCGCGTCCTGCAATCCCAGGATGTCGGCCGAGTCGACCAGCTGCTTGACCTGTGGCAGCTCGGTCTCGCTCATCACCATGCGGACAATCTTCTGCTCGTCGTCGCGCGACGGGTGGCGCACCACGAGCTTCATCAGGAAGCGGTCGACCTGGGCCTCGGGCAAGGGATAGGTGCCTTCTTGCTCCACCGGGTTCTGAGTGGCGAAGACGAAGAACGGCCGCGGCAACGGATAGGTCTTGTCGCCCAGGGTCACCTGGCGCTCCTGCATGGCCTCGAGCAGAGCCGACTGCACCTTCGGCGCAGCGCGGTTGATCTCGTCGGCGAGCACGAAGTTGGCGAATAGCGGCCCGGTTTTGGTCTCGAAGGAGGCCGTGGCCTGATTGTAGATCTCGGTGCCGACGATGTCGGCCGGCAGCAGGTCAGGAGTGAATTGAACACGCTGGAAGCTGCCCTGGCACGCGCGTGCCAGCAGATTGACGCTGCGGGTCTTGGCCAGGCCGGGGACACCCTCGATGAGCGCGTGGCCGTTGGCCACCAGGGCCAACAACAGTCCCTCGACCAGATCACGCTGACCGACGATACCGGTGGCGATATTGTCGCCCAGGCGTGCTACCAGCCGCTGCGCTTCGTCGACTTTGAAGTGCATGTCGCCTCTCTTTCCTATGATGGTCCCGCTGGAGATTACGGTACAGCTAAGCTGTCCCGCAAGCGAAGCCGCCTCCGAACCTTTCGCCGTCTTCTCTCGTATCAACGACAACTCGCCTGCTACGGGGAACGGCTGTCGGGTGCGGCTGCGGGCTCCGCGCCGAGTGAGAGGTGTCTCCGCAAGCAGTTAGTTAGGGAGAAGGACGATGCAATCTTGGAAAAGCCCGATGGCGAGTCTGTTGATGCTGCTCTTGCCGACGTTGATGGCGTGTCGTAAGGGGGAGGAGGAGCCTACCGAGGTCGCGGACCCCGTGGTGGAGGAGATTCCGATCACCACCGCATCGGGCGCGGCGCTGGCAGAGTTCGAGCAGGGGCAGCGGCTGATGGATGTCGGCCGCCTGCAAGAATCCAGGGCTCACTTCGAGAGTGCGGTTGCGCAAGATTCTGGTTTCGCCTACGCCTACCTGAACCTGAACAAGACGGCTCAGTCCGCTCGTGAGTTCAACGACAACCTGCAACAGGCGGTGGCCCACGTTGCAGGCAAAAGTGACGGCGAACGGCTGTTGATCGAGATCCAGCGCACCACCTTCGACAACAACGCCACGGCGCGGATCGAGCTGGCGCGTGAGCTGGTGGAGAAGTATCCCCACAGCCCGCGTGCCTGGCTCGAGCTGGCGCGGATCCAGGGCGAGCAGAATCAGCATCGTGCGGCGCGCGAGTCCTTACGCCAGGCGCAGGAGCTCGATCCGAAGTTGGCGGCGACCCACTTCGCCACTTGGGCGTCTTTCCTGTTCAATGAACCGAAGGATTTTGCCCGCGCCGAGGCTGCGATGCAGGCCAGTCTCGAGATCGTCCCCGACGAAGCC
>JBCCGX010001216.1:0-3130 GCA_039029035.1 Acidobacteriota bacterium
CGATCCGGCTCGGTGAAGGGCAACGGGCGCAAGGCACTGCCATAGAAACTGGCGAAGAAGATGCCATTGGCGCCGAGGCCGAAGCCGAGGGACAGGACGACGACCAGGCTGGCCACCGGCGCCTTGCGGATCATGCGCCAGGCGAATCTCACATCTCGCAGCGTCTCCATGGCAGAGGTCTCCATGAGCGATTCCCATCGTGGCAGGAGACAGCCAACGACGGTTGCCCGCTCGCTCCTAGAGTGGAGCTCTGTCCGCCACGACCTCTGGGGAACTGAGACTACCGCGGGCCGTCATCAGTTCCCTTTAGAAGCCGATTCAGCTCGGCGAGCTACCCGCTCGCCACCATATCGGTAATGACGACTCCATCAACTGCGCCGGACCGAACACTGGATCGAACTTGCATGGCTTGGACCTCCGGGTCTGTTTTCGATCCGGGGACCGTAGCACGGCCGTCCCTGCCGCCCATGACGGCAGGGACCAGCTGTTCATCCGGGAGTGTCGATGACGCGACGCGGGTCAATCTTCCGGCGCGACGCGGCCGACCTGAGCCCAACCACTGAGATCGTTGGTCTCGAACCCGTCTTCAAAGACCAGGCTGGAGATAAACGGGAAGGGCACGGGGCGCGTCTCGTCGATCTTGAACAGATCCAATGTTTGAATCAGCTCGACGGGCGGCGAATTGGAGTCGAACCAGAAGGTAAACGACGTACCCCAGCGCAGGGCGTTGGTGTTGTCCCCCGCATCCACCGCCGCCCAGGTGATCTGACCGTTGGGGCCGTCGACATTGATCGTCCAGTCGGTCGTGTCGTAGGGCTCGCCGGAATGGTGGTCGATGTCGTGGAAACCTACGTTGCCGAAGCTCGCTGCGGTTGGAAACTCGACCGAGAAGCCATCGGCGGAGGTGTCCGAGTTCAAATTGTGGACCGTGTACTCGTAGTGGTAGGCAAAGCCGGTACCACCAGGCCGGCTCACCCGCCGACCGACGTGGAAGCGTTCGCGGATCGTGTAATTGGGATAGGTCTGGCCGGTGGCCGGCGGATCCGCGTCCTCACCAATGAAGGCGGTGACACGATCGACATTGACGATCTCGACCTCCGGATCGGCGACCTGCCAGGCGAAGATCGCCGGCACCTCACGCACCGTATCGCCAATCAGGCTAATGTCCAGATCGGGCATCGAGCCGATGGTGGCGGCGCGGTAAGAGGCGTTGTTGAGGCCATTGCCGGCGCGGGCATCGTCGCGCACCACGTATTGGCCCTCGACCCAGTAGAGCGCCCCACCATTGTTGGCTGGGTCGAGATCGTCCTCGGTGACCACGATCCGCTGGTCGTAGCTGTCGTTCGTCTGCCCGCCGGCCCCCTCCGGCGGGTGGGCCGCACCGGCCACCTGGACGTCCGAGCGGCGTCCCAGCGGACGTCCGCCATTCAGAGTCGAGCCATAGAAATCGGTGCAGCCGACGCCCAACTGGTCACCGCCGGCCGGCGGATTGACACAGCTCGTGTTGGGGCTGCCGTCATCGTTCCACACGCAGTTGTTGTCGTCGGAGTTGGTGGAGACGAAGCCGTGCTTGAGGAAGCTCATGCCGATCTGCCGAAAGCTACCGTCCTTCAGCCGATAGAGGTTCTGCGCGATCACCGAGTGGTCGGAGGTCGTGGCGACGATCGGATGGTACTGGTCCGTCGTCGTCCGGCAGCCGTTCAGCTGGTCGCACCAGTCGACCGGCACGCTACCGATGTTGCACGAATCCGTGCCCACCGAATAGCCACGGCACGTGCCGGTGTAGCCCGGCGGGCAGGCGCTGGCGGCGCCATTGTCGCCGTAGTTGCTGATCCCCTGCAGGCTGATGATCGTCACGTCGGGTCCGACGGAGAGCTCGCCGTCGGTTGCGCCGTTCGCCGATGCGGCAACCGGAGCTAAGAGAACGATTGCAGCGAACACAGTCAGAATCGCCTTCAAGGGTGCATAGCGCCTCATTGCAGTTTCCTCTATCTAGGGTTGGTCGTAGGCCGTGGACCGCGTACGGCTCGCTCGCGGGGCGGCAGACTCATCTCAGCTTTACGCTTTTGGGAACATCAAGTATAGACGAATTGTTATGGAAAGCAAACCTTGGTCTGGCGTGCTGCCCCGATCAGGCACCGCCCCGCAACTCGGCGGCCAGGCGCTGAGCGGCCGGCAGACCGGGTGCCAGGCGAAGGGCTTCGCCGACCTGCTCCAACGCCTCGCTACGGCGCCCCATCGCCGCCAGGACGCGGGCGAGGAGAACCCGCGTCTGGGCGTCGTCCGGCGACATCTCGAGCGCCACGGCGTACTGCTCGGCACTCTCTTCGAAGCGCCCCAACGCGGCCAGCATGCCGGCGAAGTTCTCCCGGGCCGGCAGATTGCGCGGGTCGAGCTCGACCGCCCGGCTGAAGCGCACGGTCGCCGCATCGATCCGGCCGGCGTAAGCCTCGACCAGGCCGAGATTGTAGGCCAGGGTGACATTCTCCCCGAGCTCCTGGGTGGCGGCCTCGAAGGTGGTCTTGGCCCTCTCCAACTGGCCGCCTTGGGCCTGCGCCACCCCCAGGTTGATGCGCGCCCAGAGGCTCTCGCCGTCGGTCGCGACGGCACGCTCGAAATGCTCCGCCGCGGCAGCCAGCTCTCCCGCTTCGAACGCCCGGCGACCGAGGAGCTGGTGCATGTCAAAGGCCAGCTCGGCGCGCTCGAGGGCGGCCTGCGCGTGGCGCTCGAGCGCCGCATCTTCACCTCTCAGCGCCGCCAGCCAGGCCAGCTTGGCCTCCAGACCGTGGCTCTCGAACCAGCCCAGACGGCGGACCGCATCCAACGCTGCGGCACCGCGCTCGAGGCGGGCCTGCTCGGCGGTGGCCAGCGTCGGCCGAGGGGCCACGACGTCGAACAGCACCGGCTGCCATGCCCTGGCCGAGCGATAGCCGGCGTCACCCTGGTAGGTGTAGAAGCGAACCAGGGCGCTATGGGACCAGAACACCAGCAACAAGGCCATGCCGGCCAAGAGAGCGAACGCCGCCGGCTGCAGCGATCCACCACGCTTTAGTTTCCAGCCCTTGAAGCTCAGGTTTGGCCGCTGGAACAGCTGGAAGCTGATCAGCACCAGGTAGGCCAGGACACCGGC
>JBCCGX010001217.1:0-3126 GCA_039029035.1 Acidobacteriota bacterium
GCCCTGGCGCGGCTCGCCACCCGCCCCAACGACGCGGCCCAAGTGCTGGAAGCGGCCCATGGCCTCAGCCGCCTGGGACGCTGCGCCGACAGCGAGGCCCTGCTCGGCCTGCTCCTGCCCGAGCTCGACGAGTCGGAACAACAACGCCTGGCGGCGACGCGCGCCCAAATCGAGAGCGTGCGAGTGGAGCATCGCGCCGGTCTGCCGATCGAGCGCGCCAAGCTTCGCGACGCGGTCAGCACCTTCCGCGACCTCGGCCATCGCCCGCTCGAGGCCCGGGCGCTCGACCTGCTGGCCAAGGTGCGCCTGGTCGACGGCATCGAAGGTGTTGTGGAGGCCCGCCACGAGGCGCTGGCAGCGGCCATCGCGGGCGGCGATCGGCATCTCACGGCGCGCTTCTTCGCCGAGCTCGCCGAAGTGGTGGGCTACTCCCAGCGCGACCTGGAGGCAGCGGCCCGGTGGCAAGGCCTGGCCGAAGCCTCGCTCGCCACCCTTGGTGAAGGCCGCGACGAAGTCGAGCTCGAGGTGCGCAACTCCTTCGGCCTGGTGGCCCTGTCGGCCAGGGATTACGCTGCCGCCGCCGAGCACTACCGCCGCGCCCTCGAGCTTACCCAACGCCCTTGCTGTACCGATGACGTCCGCCAGGCAGGGATCCTCAACAACCTCTATGTCGCCCTGGTGCAAGAGCCGGTACACCGGGACGAGGCGATCCGCAGCCTCGAGCGCTCGATCGAGCTCAAGACTCGAGTCTACGGTCCGAGTCATCCGAGCCTGATCCCCAGTCTGCTCAACCTGGCGGGTCTCCAAGCGGAGGACGGGCACTACCAGGCGGCGCGCGACCTCATCGAGCGCTGCCGCCAGATGGGCATCGCGGCGGGCAACCAGGCGCTCGATGCCTTCCCCGTACCCACCAGCCAGGCCCTGCGTCTCCAAGCCCACCTTCTGAACATCCTGGATCACCCACGGGCCGCCGCCAACCTCACCGAGCATGCGATGGGGCTCACCCGCCAGGCGTTCAGTGAACGGCATCCAATCTATCTCAATCTGCTGATGATCCTGGCCGAGAGCCGCTTGCTGCAACTGCGAGTCGACGAGGCGAACCAGCTGCTGGCCGAGGCCCGTGAGCGCTCGGTAGATGACCCTTCGAGGACCCGCGAGCAGGCCAGGCTGGAGCTTCTTTTGGGGCGCGCCCGGCTTGCCGCGGGCGACCCGCGAGGCGCTCTCGCGCACCTGGCAGGCGTCGACTCGATCCTGCCAGACGGTTTCCGCGATCTATACGGTCGCTGGGCGCTCGAGCTGGCCCAAGCCCAGGCCCGCCTCGACACGGGCGAGACAGAGGCCGGTCTCGCGGAGCTGCGCCAGCTCGTGGCCGATCCCGGCGGTACTGCCCTGCCCGCCTTGCTGGCCGAGGCCCGCTTCAAGCTCGCCGTTCACCTGCCGCCCGCCCAACGGGACGAGGCCATCGAGCTGGCGCGCCAGGCACACGACGATCTGCTGCCTCGCAGCCCCAAGACCCAGGCGCTGCAGGCCGACATCGTCGCCTGGCTCGATGCGGCGGGCGAGTAGACGACGGATAGACGGTGCATAGAATGTGGCGGGGCTCGTCCGGACAGCGAAGGAGGTTTCAGCATGAGCGACACGGAGCTGCAGGTCGATCTGAAGACATCGCAGGATCAGTTGATCCAGGCCGAGCTCGCGCCGGAAGAAATCCTGATTTCGGACGTCAATCTGGCGAAGGGCCCGAAGATAACCTTCTCCATCGGCTGGGGGGATTCGTTCACCCATCTCGGCCCGGAGCCGACCCTCAAGGACGCCGCCTGGGTGTTCGTCAAGTATCGCAACGGTAACTCCGGTGTCTGGTCACCGGTGCTGCTGGCCACCGACGCCACCGAGCACTCGGCCGACGCCGCCGACTGTGGCATCTTCCCGTCCGAGGACGGTACCGGCGTCTTCGTGCGCCGCGTCAGCCGGGTCGCCACCTTCGGTCCCGTGACCTGGCGGGTCACTCTGAGCCCCACCACCGAGTTGACGATCAGCGGGCTGCAACTGCGCATCTTCGCCTTGCACATGGTCCGCGTGCCGGAGGGCAGCTTCTGGCTCGGCGACCCCAAAGATTCCACCACCGGCTCCTTCTCCGACGCCTGCCGCACCGAAGACTACGCCTATCTGGTGGAGTCGGAGGACGAGATGCAAGTAGGCAGCGAATGCAATGGCGCGGCGAAGAGTCTCAACTACTCGACTTCCGGTGGCGACGTCGAGGGCCCCATCCCTCAGGCCTTCCCCAAGGGCTACGGCGCGTTCTACATCATGCGCAACCACATCACCCAAAACCAATACGCCGAGTTCATCAACACCTTGGTCGGCGATCAGAAAACTCTGCGCTTCAATTATGGCGAAGGCGCCTACCGCTACACCATCCGCAAGGATCGCAGCGGCAACCGCATCGCCACCCGGCCGCGCCGCGCCTGCAATTACATCTCGTGGGACGACGGGCTAGCCTACGCCGCCTGGGCCGGCCTGCGGCCGATGACCGAGCTGGAGTTCGAAAAAGCCTGTCGCGGCCCGATCCGGTCACGGGCCGATCTGAAGGTCGACGGGGTCGATCTACCGGAGATCTTCACCGGCGAGCCGGTGCCTCAAGAGTACGCCTGGGGCAGCACCAAGCTGGTGCTGGCGGAGGTCATCGTCGGCTCCGGTGGGGTCTACTTCATCAGCGGTAACTGCAATACCGACAACGCCACCACCGATTTCTATGGCGGCGACGGCGGCCGCGGCCCGGTGCGCGCCGACCGCCTGCGCCTGCCGAACCTACCGTCCTTCGATCTGGCCCTGCCTGATGATCTGAAGTCGACCTCTCGCGCTGTTCTGAGCCTGCTGCTGCACCCCGACTCGATCGGCGCCTCGCGCACTGGTGTCCTCGGCCTGAGCGGCAACCTGTGGGAGTTCTGCGTCGGCGTCGGCATCGCCAGTGGCCGCGGCTTCACCGGCAACCACGGCCAAGGCGTCCTCACCCGCGGCGGCGAGGCGCCCCACTCCCTCGACTGGCCGCGCAACGGCTTCGGCTTCCGCGGCGGCTCCTGGTACACCGAGTCCAGCCGCTGCCGCGTCGCCGACCGCTCCTACGCC
>JBCCGX010001218.1:0-3122 GCA_039029035.1 Acidobacteriota bacterium
GCGCCTGATCGCTGCGCTGGAAGCGCGACCGGAAGCCGCCATGGCGGGCCCCAAGCTGCTCATTCTGGATGCCGACGACCACTACAACAGTCTCGGCATCAACGTTACCGAAGATGGCTGGGGCTGGGACGAAGGGATCGGCATCGCGGTGCGCGACTACGGGCCTCCCCCGCCGCTGCGCCCGGTCTTGACGGTGACCGGATCGGCGCTCTTGATCGATGCCCCGGTGTTCGACAAGGTCGGCGGCTGGACCGAGATCTACGAGTACTACTTCGAGGACATCGATCTCGGCCTCAAGGTGTGGAAGACCGATCGACAGGTCATCCATGTCCCCGATGCCGTGGTACGGCACCAGATCTCCGCCACCATGACCGACGGCTCTTCGCGCAAGGACTTTCTCTTCTGGCGCAACCGCCTGTTTCTGGCGGTCGTGCATTGGCCGACTGATCTGCTCTGGCAGACCTTTCGCCGCGCCCGGGCCGAAATGCGCGAGCCCCAACGCGAAAATCGCCCGGTGCTCCGCCAGGCCATGCGCGAGACACTGCAACATTTGCCGGCCCTCCTGCGCTGCCGCTGGCGCTGGCGCGGCAACTCACGCTGGCGTAGCTTCCTGGTGCCGCCCGGCTCGGTTCCGGTCATCACCCTGCCGCAGGCGAAAGGCCAGGCGGTAAACGGTGCCGATCCCGCGACCGTCGACAGTACCGCTGAGGACAGCTCCAGCGGGCCGCCAGGGAGCTCCGGCGCCGCCCCCTCGACAACCGCTGGCGCAACGTCTGCCGAAGATACGGCCCTGGCCCAAGACCTCGCCGAGGCCCGCGCCGAGTTGGCTGAAGCACGGCAGCACGCCGACCACCTGGAGGCGAGCTACCATGAAGCCCAGCAGGTGCTGAACGAGATCCATGGCTCGAAAATGTGGCGCCTGTGGACCCGCTATGGAGCCACACGGCAGTGGCTCCGCCGACCCTTCAGCCCGGCGCGACGCTCGCGCACCTCGAGAGGATGACCTCGCCCGCCCGCTGGCGACGACTTCTCGGTCGACTCGTTGGCCGAGCCAAGCCGGACGAGTCCCCTCGCGGCCCCTTCGCCCGAGCGGCTCGCTTCGATCCGTCCTGGTACCTGCTGACCTACCCCGACGCCCGCCAAGCGGTCGACGCTGGCCGCTGCGCCGACGCTCTGACGCACTACCGGACCCTCGGCGCGGCGGCTGCCTACGACCCCAACCCCCGATTCTCCGAAGTCGGGTACCGGCGCAGCTACCCCGAAGTCATCGCCGCCATCGAAGCCGGTCATTCCCCCTCTGGCTTCGAGCACTTCGCCGGCTTAGGCCGCTTCGAGGGTCGCCCGCCCAACGACTGGCCCTTCGACTCCGATTTCTACCTTGCCCACTATCCCGACGCCGCCCAGGCGATCGCAGCGGAGCGTTTCACCAGCGCCTTGGAGCACTATTGGGAAGTCGGCGCCGGCGAGGGACGCGACCCTCACGCTGTTTTCTCCGAGGTGGCCTACCGCCAGCGCTATCCGGACGTCGCGGCCGGCATCGCCGAAGGGCGCTATCTCTGCGCCTACCAGCACTTCCTGTGCTACGGCGCCGAGGAGGGCCGGCAACCCCATCCTCTGTTCGACGAAGCCCACTACCGCCATCTCCATCCCGACATCGACGACGGCATCCGAGACGGTACGATCGCCGATGCCTACTTCCATCTCGCCACGCTCGGCCTGGCTGAAGGGCGCCGTTGGAAGACAGCCGACGAGGACGCTCGGCTGCGCCAGGCCGCCACCCGCCTGGCGCGCTGCCGGCTGGACGAGCTCCTGGCGTCGGAAAGACGCATCGACCTGACTCCGCCTGACGAGCCGGCCGTGTCCGTCCTGGTCGTGCTGTTCGGCCGCGCCGAACTCAGTCTCGCCTGCTTCGAATCCCTCACCCGCTTGCGCGACCCGTCGTTCGAGCTGATCGTGGTGGACAACGCTTCGACCGACCGCACGCCTCGCCTGCTCGACCGCCTGCAGGGTGCCCGGATCCTGCGCAACGACGACAACTTCGGCTTCACACGGGCCGCCAACCAGGCCGCCGCAGAAGCCCGTGGCGAGATGCTCCTCTTCCTCAACAACGACGCCGAGCTGCTGCCGTCGAGCCTCGTCGCAGCGGTGAATCGATTGCGCGCCGAGTCCGAGGCCGGAGCGGTCGGTGGCCGCGTCTTGGGACTCGACGGCAAGCTTCAAGAGGCGGGCTCGATCGTCTGGCGCGACGGCACCACCGGCGGTTACGGGCGCGGCGACGAGCCGACCCACGGGGCCTACCTTTTTCCACGCCCGGTCGACTACTGCTCCGGCGTTTTCCTCCTCACTCGGCGCCGGACCTTCGAGGCCCTCGGCGGTTTCGACGCCGCCTTCGAGCCCGCCTACTACGAGGAGTCCGACTACTGTTTTCGCCTACGGGCAGCGGGCCACACCGTGTTCTACGAGCCGCGCAGCCTGGTGCTCCACCACGGCGCCGCCAGCTTGCCCGACGCCACCCACCTCTCGCGCATGCTGGCCGACCACCGCCAGATCTTCGCCGAACGACACGCGGAGGCTCTCGCCGAGGCCTACCCCGCCACCACCGCCAACCTCTTCCCGGCCAGTGATCGGCGCCGTTTCCGCGGTCGCGTGCTGGTGCTCGACGATCATGTGCCTCTGGAAGCCCTGGGCGGCGGCTCACCCCGACAGCAGGAGATCCTCCACACCCTCTGCGAGCTCGGCTTCTTCGTGACCTTCTTTGCCACCAACCCAACCCGGCTCGACCTCGAGGCCGCCCTGGCCGAGCTGCCCGCGCCCAACCTCGAGCTCATCCACGACCTCGGCCGCCCCAAGTTCCCCGACTTCTGGCAGGAGCGCCGAGAGGCCTACGACATCCTGATCGTCAGCCGGCAGCACAACTTCCGCTGCCTGTTGGAGGATGGCTTCGATCCGAGCCAAGAGCGCGTGCGCTTGATCTACGACGCTGAGAGCGTTGCTGCCCGGCGACGCCAGGCTCAGCTCGAGCTCCTCGGCCCCGATGTCCCGCAAGAAAGCGAAGTCGATGTCGACGACGAGCTCCGGCTCGCCCACCGAGCGCCCGAGATCTGGGCCGTTTCGGTGGCCGA
>JBCCGX010001219.1:0-3119 GCA_039029035.1 Acidobacteriota bacterium
CGCCAGGAGGCCCTGGCAATGCATCGAGCCGGCGAGTCGATCAAGGGGATGACGGCTGCGGGCTTTGACATGATGCTACGCACGAGCGCGACCGAACACTTGCCCAATGCCTTGGCGCAATCGGGCGACATCATGCTGGCTCGCGGTCGTCCGGCGACCGCCTTGCAGTTCTACCAATCGGCGATGGATGCCGGCGCCACCGATCCGACACTACAGGTCAAAGCCCAGGCAACGCTACAAACCGTTCGACGAGTGCGGCAAGGCGAGTCGTCGCTGCCACCCGAAAAGGCAGAGGGCTTCGATCGCGGCGAGACTCTCCGGATCGCCAGGCTTCAGAGGGTCAACGAGGACTTCCCCGCTGCCTTGGACCGACTCAAGGCGATCTTGGCGCGGGATCCCGGTGACGAAAGCGCACTCACCGAGCTCGTCAAACTACACCTTTCGCTCGGCGACTTCGGGAACGCGAAAGAAACCCTGAGGCGCAGCCTCGACGTCTTGCCGAACTCGGTAGAGCTGCTCACGGCCGCGGCGGAGGCGGAGCTGCTCGCCGGCAACAGTACTCAGGCAATGGGCTACCTCGACAAAGCCTGTCTCGCATGGGTCCGCGCGCGCAAGACGATGACCGAAGCGACACAAGCGCCGCGGCCTCTGCTTTGCTGGAACGAAGCCATCGACGAACTCGACAACGCCAAGGTTGCGGCACTCTGAGCTCGTTTGGTATCCGGCAACTCGCTCGCAACACTGCCCGCGGCGAGCGAGGGCCGAATACTGAGACTTCGCACCGTTTCGAAGGGTCTCACCGTCACTTGGTCCCAGACCTGTTTCGCAATCGACTCGGAGTGATAAGCTTTTCCAATGAGCAAATCCTGGCGCAATCTCGCAATCGCCCTCTTCACGGGCTCCCTTTTCTTCGGTGGCACGCTAGGCAACAAGCTCCTGGCGCTGACCGACGAGTCGGAAGCCCAGTTTCAGCTGTATACCGAGATGCTGCATCTGGCGCACGAGAACTATGGCGCCGAGGTGCCTTACAAGAGCCTCGTCTACGCCTCGATCCAGGGGATGCTGCGGACCCTCGATCCGCACACCAACTTCCTCACCCCCGAAGCCTACGACAATATGCGGGAGCGCCAGCAGGCTAGCTTCTACGGCCTAGGAATCCTGGTCAGCAAGCGCAGCGGCGAGCTGACGGTGATCAGTCCGATCGAAGGTACGCCGGCGTGGCGCCTGGGCTTGCGGGCGGGCGACGTGATCAGCACCATCGAGGGCGAGCCGACGAACACCATGACCCTCAACGAGGCGGTGCGCAAGCTCAAAGGTCCCAAGGGGACTCAGGTGAATGTGCACATCACGCGCCGCGGTCTCGACTCCCCTCTCCAACTCGCCATCACCCGCGCCGAGATCCCGCAGAACACGGTGCGCTACGCCTACATGATGACCCCGGAAACGGGCTACATCCGGCTGACCGACTTCTCGCGCTCGACCACCAAGGAGATCAAGGACGCACTCGACAAGCTCGAGGGCGAAGGGATGCAGCAGTTGCTGCTCGACTTACGCTCCAACGGCGGCGGTTTGTTGGATCAGACGGTTGCGGTGTCCCGCTTCTTCGTACCCGAGAAGAGCAAGATCGTCGAGACCCGTGGACGACTGCGGGATTCACACCAGAGCTTCAATTCTGACGCCAGTGACGACATGCTGGACATTCCGCTGGTGGTGTTGGTCAACAACGGTACCGCTTCGGCAGCCGAGATTCTGGCCGGCGCCATTCAGGATCATGACGTCGGCTTGGTGGCCGGGGTGCCCACCTGGGGCAAGGGGCTGGTACAGACGGTCTACAACCTCTCCTACGGCACGGGCATCGCCCTCACCACTGCCAAGTACTACACTCCCTCCGGACGCCTGATTCAGCGCGACTACACCTCCTACTACGACTACTACTACAACCGTTTCGACGAGGACGAGGAAGCCCCGCCGGAGGTTTCACTCGACAATCCCGAGTTCACGACCGACTTGGGCCGCAAGGTGTATGGCGGCGGTGGCATCACCCCCGATGAGATCATCGAACAGCCCGACGGTCCGATCGAGTTGCAGCCTCTCTTCGCGCGCAACGCTTTCTTCGATTTCGCAGTGGAATACCACGCTCGAAGCCAGATCAATGACACGGGCTGGAAGCCGCCTGAGACTTTCCTCGATGAGTTTCGGCAATGGCTAACGGACGAGGAGCTGTTCACCGCCGAGGAGCTCGATGAGATGCTCAAGGAAGACGACGCGCGGGATTTCACCCGACGTCAGATTCACTCGGACATCTTTACTGCCGCATTCGGCACCGAAGCGGCGCACCAGGTCTTGGCCGAAGGCGACATCCAGATCCAGGATGCGCTCGAGTTGTTTGAGAAGGCCCAGGAGCTCCTGGCCATGCGCCACGACCTCAAAGGCATCCCGGTACAGAAGCTGGCAGATTCCCTCGAGGGCAACATCCTTCAAGGCCAGGCCGAGCCCGAGGGCGGCGGCCTACCGTAGTAGCTACCGACGTTCGTACACTGCGACCAACTCTTCGATCGCCCGTTCGGCTTCGCCGCGTAGCCGGCGCAGCTCGGCAATGAAGGGCTTGCGGCTTCGCAACAAGAAGAAGCCGCGGGCTCGATTCCAAAACAAGCGACCGCGCAGGTAGAGGCGCAACGCTACACCACCGCTCGCAGGAGCGAGGACCAGCGCCAGCAGAGCGGCAGGCCAACCCCAGAGCCATCCCGCCGCCACTGCGATGGCTACCCAGGTCACCAGATAAAAGACCATCGACCCGAGGATCTTGTAGGTCGCGAGACGGTCGGGCGTCCCCGAGAGCTTCTTGGCGGCAAGGGAGGCGGCCTGGAATGGCAGCCAATGGAGAATCATACCCGCCAACCCCAGAGGCAGACGGACGAGCAACAACCAGAGGCTGCGCAGGGTAAACCGCAGCACTTCGTCGGGCGGATAAGTGGCAGCGATCTGGGCATCCGTCAGGCGATGTTCGCGTAACAGTGTGTCGTAGCGTCGAACCGCCTTCGCCACGGGCTCGACTTCGGCCGGTCGTTCCGCCTGCAGGGCGGCGTAACCGGTGATGAAAGCACGCCGCATTTCGACCC
>JBCCGX010001220.1:0-3118 GCA_039029035.1 Acidobacteriota bacterium
ACGGTCTTCAGCCGGTCATAGAAGTCGAACAACACCTCGGCCAGGGGCATCTCGGAGGTCAGCTCCACCCGCCCCGGAGTCAGGTAGGTGAACGCCGTCTTCTCGCCGCGGCGCTCACGGCAAAGCTCCATGACCACGCCGATGTAGCGCTCCGGCATCATTACCGATGCCTTGATGAAGGGCTCGGCGGTGGACTCGATCTCCGATGGATCGGGGAACAGGCTGGGGTTGTCGATCGACACCTCTTCGCCGGTCTTGAGCACCACGTCGTAGCGCACCGAAGGGGCGGAGAGCAGGAGCGACAGGCCGTGCTCGCGCTCCAGGCGCTCCTGCACCACCTCGAGGTGCAAGAGACCCAGAAAGCCGCAGCGGAAGCCGAATCCGAGAGCGGCGGAGGAATCCTTCTCATAGGTCAGAGCGGCGTCGTTCAGGTGCAGCTTCTCGAGGCCCTTCACCAGGTCCTCGTAGTCGTCCGACGCCACCGGATACATCGAAGAGAAGACCACCGGCTTGGCCTCCTTGTAGCCCGGCAGCGGCTCCTTGGCCTGGTTGGCCGCATCGGTGATGGTGTCGCCGATGGCGATGTCTTGCACCGACTTGACCCCGGCGATCACGTAGCCGACGCTGCCAGCACCGAGCTCCTTGCGCGCCACTTTTTCGAGCTGCAGGTTGCCGAGCTCTTCCACCGTGTAGCTCTTTTGCGAGTGCATCAGGAAAAGCTCTTGACCCTTGCGCAGCATGCCCTCGCGCACCCGCACCAGCATGACGACACCGCGGTAGGCGTCGTATTGGGCATCGAAGAGCAGCGCCCGGGTCGGCGCTTCCGGGTCGGCGGTCGGCGGTGGTAGCTTGGTGACCACCGCTTCCAGCACGTCCTCGATCCCCTCGCCGGTCTTGGCCGAGCACAGCACCACCTCGAACGGGTCCAGGCCGAGCTCCGAGTCGATCTCCTCGCGCACCCGCTCGACGTCGGCCGACGGCAGGTCGATCTTGTTGATCACCGGGATGATCTCGAGGTCGTACTCCAGTGCCAGGTAGAGGTTGGCCATGGTCTGCGCCTCGACCCCTTGCGAGGCGTCGATCAGGAGCAGCGCCCCCTCACACGACATCAGCGAGCGCCGCACCTCGTGCGAGAAGTCCACGTGGCCGGGGGTATCGATCAGGTTGAGCTCGTAGGACTCGCCGTCCTCAGCGGTGTAGGGCAGGGTGATGGTGTTCGATTTGATCGTGATGCCGCGCTCGCGCTCGATATCCATCGAGTCGAGAATCTGGTCGCGGAACTCACGCTCGTCCACCCCGCCGCAGCGCTGGATCAGGCGGTCGGCGAGAGTCGACTTGCCATGATCGATATGAGCAATGATGCAGAAGTTACGTATCCTGTCCAAGCGAAGAACCTCAGGAGGGTAGAGGGTGGTAGGCGGGCCGCTAGCGGCCTGCGCATCCTACAATCGATGGCGCGTCTTGGCTATGGCGCGTCTTGGCTGTGTCACGCCTTGGCTGTGTCAGGCTTTGGCTGTGGGTCGGCGGGCCGCTGGCAGGACCGCGGTACCGGGTATCCTAACGTGATGAAGATCCTGATCCTCGGCGGTACCGTCTTCCTCGGCCGGCACCTGGTCGAGTCGGCCCTGGCGCGCGGCCACGACGTCACGCTCTTCAACCGCGGTCGCAGTGGGGCCGATCTCTTCCCCGCTCTCGAGCAACTACGCGGCGATCGCACCGGCGACGTCTCGGCCTTGCGAGGTCGTTCCTGGGACGCGGTGATCGACCCCAGCGGCTACACCCCGCAGACCGTCCGCGCGCCCCTCGAAGCCCTCGCCGACCGGATCGAGCACTACACCCTTGTCTCCAGTGTCTCGGTCTACTCCGAGTTTGCTCTCGATGAGATCGACGAGAGGGTAGCGGTCAAGTCGTTGACTGACAACGAGCTCGCCGAAGGCGAGCGACTGGTGCGTAGCAAGGGTGGCGCTGCGCCGAGTTTCGGGCCGCTCTATGGCGGTCTCAAGGCCCATTGCGAGTGGGCCGCGGAAGACGAGCTGCCAGGCCGGTTGCTCACCGTCCGCCCCGGTCTCATCGTCGGTCCGCACGACTACAGCGATCGCTTCACCTACTGGGTCCACCGGGTCGCCGAGGGCGGCTCAGTCCTCGCTCCCGGTCGCCCCGAGCGCTCGATCCGAGTGATCGACGTGCGCGACCTGGCCGATTGGATGGTGCGCATGGCGGAAGATAGGACAACCGGCGTCTACAACGCCACGGGTGCGGGCGGGCACACCATGGGTGTGTACCTCGAACAGTGCAAGGCCACCAGCGCCAGCAACGCCACCTTTACCTGGGTCGATGAGGACTTCCTTGCCGAACGCGAGATCGGCCCCTGGCTGCAACTCCCCTTGTGGCTGCCCGAGGAGTCCAACGGCTTCTTCGCTGTCACCAACGACAAGGCGATCGCCGCTGGTCTGGAGTTCCGTCCGCTTCGAGAGACGATCCGTGACACCTTGGCCTGGGACAGGGAGCGATCGTCAAAGTCGGGTTGGAAGACGGGGCTCGAACCGGAGCTCGAAGCCGAGTTGCTGCGGAGCTATAGCGCCAGAGCGAGTTCTGTTGATTGAAGCCGCGAGTCCCGAGGCTCCGTAAATCGCCCTCGATCGTCGTTTGATCGGTTTGCGTGGTTGCAACGGGCAAACGAGCCTCGATCGCCCGTCGCGCAGGGTCGACATGACCCAAACGACGCTCGTTGGGGTCAAGTCACGGTGCGAAGATCGGTGATCGAGGCTCGATCGCCAGTTGAGGTCATGGCACAGGTCGCGATCGAGGCTCGATTGTCGTGTGGGGCGACGTGCAATGAGGCGATTCACGCTCGATCTCGCATTGTCCTGATTTCGATATGAGCCTGTTCCAGGCACCTCCGTCAGATCTGGCGCTCAGGCATGGTTGCCGAATGCCGTGCACCGATTGGCGCAACGTCAGAGCGTCTCCAGAATCATCGGAACTGCACGACGTCGCCGAAGCCGATCGGCAGCTCGGTAGTCGCATAGAAACTAGCCGCCCGCCAGCTCACAGGCCGACCAGGCTTTGTGCGATGACCGCCGCGGTTCCGAGGACCACCAGGAAATACAGCGCCAGG
>JBCCGX010001221.1:0-3115 GCA_039029035.1 Acidobacteriota bacterium
CGGCCGATCGCTGCCAGCGACGATGCACGGCGAGCTCTGGCTCGGCGGCAGTGGCGTTGCGCGCGGCTACCCAGGGCTGCCGGCCCGAACCGCCGAACGCTTCACCCCCGATCCCTTTGCTGGTATCCGCGGAGCGCGGCTGTACCGCACCGGCGACCTGGCGCGCTGGCGCGGCGACGGTCAACTGGAATTCTTCGGCCGGCTCGACCAGCAGGTCGCGCTGCGCGGCTTTCGGATCGAGCCTGGAGAGGTCGAGGCGATGATCCTGCGCCACGGCGGCCTCCGCGAGGCAGTGGTGACGATCGCCGAGCATCGCACGGGGCAGGCTCGCTTGGTGGCGTGGCTGGTGCCCCGCGAGGAAGGCAAGCTCGAGATCGACCCGCTGCGCACGTTCCTCCGCCAACAGCTCCCGAGCTACCTGGTGCCGACGGTCTACGTGCCGCTGACCGATCTACCTCGCCTAGCCAACGGCAAGATCGATCGCGGAGCGTTGGGTCGCAGGCCGCTGCCAGCAAGCGAGGGCGGGCGGACTGCCTGGGCTGCCCCGGCCACGCCGGTGGAAGAGTTGGTGGCGGCTATCTTTGCCGAGGTCCTGGGTGCCGACGACTCTGTGTCCGAGCGCATCGGCCTCCACGACGACTTCTTCGAGCTTGGCGGGCATTCTCTATTGGCGATCCGCTTGAGCTCGCGCTTGCGCGAAGCGTTCGGAGTCGAGTTGCCCGTACAAGCTATCTTCGAAGCACCGACCGTGGCCGATCTAGCGGCCAGGCTCGACGCTGCTTCGCGCGACAACGAGCTCCCACCGGCGCCGCCGATTCGGGCTGCCGTCCATTCGACGCCACCGACATCCTTCGCCCAGCAGCGGTTGTGGTTCCTCGAGAGCTGGCAGCCTGGCCGGGGCGTCTACAACATGGCCGGGGCACTGGATCTCGAAGGCGCGCTCGATGTCCGGGCCCTCGCCGGGGCACTGGCGGCGATCGTCGCACGGCACGAGGCGCTGCGCACCCGCTTCGCGATGGTCGACGGCGAGCCGGTGCAACGGATCACCGCGCCACCTGCACCGGGCCTGGCGCTATGCGACCTCTCCGGCCTGCGTGAACGGCACCGCCGCACAGAGATCGAACGCCTGTGCGCGCAGGAGGCTCGCCGCTCTTTCGACTTGGCCCACGAGCCGCTGATGCGATCTCTGCTGGTGCGCGAGGCGGGGCGGCAGCATCGTTTGTTCGTCAACCTGCATCACATCGTCGCCGACGGCATTTCGCTCGACATCTTGACCGGTGAGCTGGGCCTGCTCTACGACGCCGGCCTCACTGGGCGGCGTGCCGCTGTGCCGGCCCTACCCGTCCAATACGCCGACTATGCGGCATGGCAGCGCCAGTGGCTGACCGCAGCCGTCCTGGAGCCACGTCTGAACGCTTGGCGGCAAAGACTACGCGAAGTGCCGGTCACCCTCGAGCTGCCCATCGACCGACCACGGCCAGCGGTGCAGTCGCTGCAAGGTGGCCGGCAGGCGTGGCGCTTGCGGCGCTCGGCGACGGCGGCTCTGCAAGCGCTCGCGCGACGTCAGGGTGCGACACTTTTCATCGCCGTCCTGGCAGCCTTCGAAGCCTGGCTGCATCGCCTCAGCGGCCAGCGAGCCTTCACCGTGGGCACGCCGGTGGCGAATCGTGTCCGACCCGAGCTCGAAGGCTTGATCGGCCTGTTCGTCAACACGGTCGTGGTGCCCGCGGATCTCGGCGACGCCCCGACGTTTCGGCGGCTGCTGGGTCGCTGTCAGCGCCAAGCGCTGGCGGCCTGGGCCGACCAGGAGCTGCCCTTCGAGAAGCTCGTCGAGGCGGTCGACACAGAGCGCGATCCGAGCCGAAACCCAATGTTTCAGGCGATGCTGGTGCTCGAGCCCGAAGGCGAGGCCGCACCGCAGCTGCCAGGCCTCGACGTGCGCGCTGTCGAGATCCACAATGGCGGCGCCAAGTTCGATCTGCTGCTCTCGGCGGCAGCGAGCCAACAGAGACTCGAGGGCAGCTTGGAGTACAGCGCGGCCCTGTTCGACCCGGTCACCGTCCAACGCCTAGCAGGCTATCTGGAGACGTTGATCGAGAGCGCACTGGCCGATCCCGATCGTCCGCTCGCACAGCTGTCGATGCTGCGCCGGCCGCAGCGCTTTCAGCTCTTGTTCGAATGGAACGACTACCGGGCGGCGCTGCCCGAGACCACCCTGCACGGACTGTTCGAGGCGCAAGTAGCCCGCTCGGGATCAGCGAACGCACTCGTTGCCGGGACCGAGCGCTGGAGCTATCGCCGGTTGGACCGCGAATCCTCGCGCATTGCGCGGCACCTCCGCCAGCTCGGGGTGGGTCCCGAAGCTATCGTCGGTCTCTTCCTCGAGCGCCGACCCGAGCTGGTCGCGGCGCTGCTCGGCGTGCTCAAGGCGGGAGGCGCCTACCTGCCGCTCGATCCCGAGTATCCCGCCCAGCGTGTGGCTCTCACACTGGCCGATGCCGGGGCCGCAGTGGTGCTGACGACCACTCACCTCGCGGACCGGCTACCGGTGGAGCAGCCGGCGGTGCGCCTCGATCGCGAAGAGCTCGCAGAAGGCCATCCGGCAGGTGACGTCTCGGGTGCAGCTCTCGACGGCGCCAACCTGGCTTACGTGATCTACACCTCGGGCTCGACCGGCCGGCCCAAGGGGGTCGCAATGACCCACCGCAACGCTGCGGCGATGGTCGGCTGGGCCACCGGCGTCTATTCGGCGGCGGAGATGAGCTCGGTGTTGGGAGCCACCTCGATCTGCTTCGACCTGTCGGTGTTCGAGCTCTTCGCGCCGCTGAGTCGCGGTGGCACCGTGGTCTTGGCAGCCAATGCCCTGGAGCTCACCGAGCTGCCTACGGCGGACGAAGTGACCCTCGTCAACACGGTCCCTTCAGCCCTCACAGAGCTGCTACGCGCCGGTCCGTTGCCGCCTTCGGTGCGCACCGTCAACCTGGCCGGTGAGCCACTGACTCGGAAACTGACCGACGCGATCTATGCCGGTAGCCGAGCGCAACGGGTCTACAACCTCTACGGTCCGTCGGAAGACACCACCTACTCGACGTTCACCGGAGTAGCGCAGGGTGAG
>JBCCGX010001222.1:0-2971 GCA_039029035.1 Acidobacteriota bacterium
CCGACTGTGCTCCGCCAAGCTGTCGTCCGGTGAGCGCTGCTTGGCGAGGCCGAAGTCCAGCACCTTGACGTGCCCGGAAGGTAGCACCATGACGTTTTGGGTCTTGAGATCACGGTGGATGATCCCTCGGGCGTGCGCCTCGGCCAGCGCCGAAACGATCTGTCGGACGTAGGACAGGGCCAGGCCGACGTCGAGCGGGCCATCGCAAACCAACTCGGCCAGGGTCGGCCCGTCGACCAACTCCATCACGATCCACGCGTCGCCGGCGTGCTCCAGGATGTCGAAGACCTGGGCGATCGCCGGATGTCCGAGTTGCGCCGCGGCCTGCGCCTCGCGCTGGAAGCGAGCGCGGACCTCGGGATCGCCGGCGACTTCCGGCCGCATGTGCTTCACCGCCACCGAACGCCCGAGACGCTCGTCGAAGGCGCGGTAGACCTCGCCCATCCCGCCCTTGCCGAGCAGGCTCTCGAGCCGGTAGGGGCCGACCGCCTCGACCGGGGCTTCGTTCATGGGGCTCCTCGCGCGATGGTTCGATTCTAACCAGATCGCATCAATGAACGCCCCGTCAGCCCTGCGGATTGGGCTCGTGGTCGTCGATCGAGATGAAATTTGCGGTTGACATCTCCAACGTCGAGTGTTAAAAAATTCGCATAGTGTTAATTTGTTAACACCAACAAGGAGCACCAACGATGGCAGCGCCACTCGAACATCAGCTGAGTCGCAGGGAACGCCAGATCATGGACATCTTGTTTCGCACCGGCCAGGCGACAGCCGCCGAGATCCGCCAGAGCATGCCCGACGCGCCGAGCTACTCGTCCGTCCGAACCCAACTGAGGATCCTGGTCGACAAAGGCCATGTGCGCCACGAGCAGGATGGTCCGCGATACCTCTATCGACCGACCGTGACCAAGGACCGGGCCAAGAAATCGGCCCTGCAACGACTGGTGACGACCTTCTTCGACGGCTCGGCCAGCCAGGCGATGGCTGCCCTGCTGGATGATTCCGCGCCCGAGCTATCGAACTCCGAGCTCGACCGCCTCGAAGGCCTGATCCAGGCCGCTCGCGAACGGGAGATCGAACCATGAGCCGCTTCACTGAGCTCTCAGCGTGGATCGAGACGACGCTCGGTACGGCTTCTTTCACCACCAGCCTGATCGATCAGGTTGCCAAGGCGACGATCCTGCTGCTGGTCGCTTTGGCCATCAGTCTCCTCCTCCACCGCGCCTCAGCGGCAGCCCGGCATCAGCTGTGGACCGTC
This sequence comes from Acidobacteriota bacterium, assembly GCA_039029035.1. Classification (GTDB taxonomy): domain Bacteria; phylum Acidobacteriota; class Thermoanaerobaculia; order Multivoradales; family J023; genus JAAELT01. The sequence goes on from JBCCGX010001222.1 coordinate 1,259, forward strand.
GCCCTGCTGGCTGTTCTCGCCTTGCCGCTCCTGTCCTTCCTCTTACCGGCCTGGCGCGTGCCGATTCTCGCTGCCAACACCGCCGTGCCGAGCCTCTCGACGACGGACGAACCGACACAGGTCGCGTCGGCCGGAGCGGCCTCGGTCCTCGCCGAAGCGTCCCGCCCCGGAGTGGTGCCAGGCATCCCGTCATCCTCCACGCCGTCACACGATGCGGCAGGCACCGAGCCTCGCCCAGCGAGCTGGCCGAACGGACTGCTTCTCCTGTGGGCCGCGGGGGTTCTGCTCTTCTCCGGTCGGCTCTTGGTGTCCTCCTTCGCCGCGTGGCGGATCGTCCGTCAAGCGACCCCGGTCACCGACACCGATTTGCTGGCGGCCGTCGACGATCTGCGCCGGCAGCTCGGCATCCGCACCGGGGTCGCCCTGGTCGAGCACCCTCGCACCACCATGCCGATGGCCTGGGGGATGGTCCGGCAGACCGTCGTGCTGCCCACCGCTGCCCGCTCGTGGAGCGCCGAGCGCCGCCAGGTCGTCTTGCTGCACGAGCTGGCGCACCTCAAGCGCTGGGATTGCCAGACCTTGATCCTCGCCCGCGCCGCCACCGCCCTACACTGGTTCAATCCGCTGGTCTGGATCGCGGTGCGCCGGCTGCAAGCCGAGCGCGAGCACGCCTGCGACGACCTGGTCTTGACTGCTGGCACCGATGGCCCGGATTACGCCCAACATCTCCTGGACATCGCCCGCGCCATGCGTTCCTCTCTGTCGCCGAGTTGGGCGATGGTGGCGATGGCACGGCCGAGTGAGCTCGAAGGCCGCCTGCTGGCGATTCTCGACCCGGATCTCGACCGGGGTCCGACGCCTCGGTCCGCCCGCTGGATCGGCGGGCTGGCGATCGCTCTCCTGGTCCTACCGCTGGCCTCCTTCCAGCCCCGAGCGAGTGCCGAGTCACCACCCCCTGCAACGCTCGAGAGCGTCGCAGCCAGCGCTGAATCGCCGCGAAGTGCTCGGTTGATCGAAGCCTTCTCCGTCGCCCTGCGCGACGAGGACGCGCAAGTTCGAGCCCAGGCGGCCCAGTCCCTGGGCTCGATCGAAGACCCGGCGGCTGTGCCGATCCTGGTCAAGACCCTGGAGGATGACGCGTCCGAGGGCGCGCGCGAGCAAGCTGCTTGGGCCCTCGGCATGATCGAAGACTCGGCGGCCGTGCCGGCCTTGCAGGCGGCCATGGCCGATGGGTCGATCGGGGTCCGACGCCAAGCCGCGTGGGCCTTGGGCATGATCGAAAGCGCCCTCGCCGTACCGGAGCTCTCCGCCGCCTTGGGTGATGACGATGCCAAGCTCCGCGCCCAGGCGGCCTGGGCCCTCGGCATGATCGAGAGCGACGCCGCTGCGGCAGGGCTCGGTGAGACACTGACCCGAGATGAGTCGGCCGAAGTCCGCCAGCAAGCCGCGTGGGCCCTGGGCATGATCGAGAGCGCCTCGTCGGTCGCCGCCCTGACCTCCGCATTGGCCACCGACGCCTCGCCGGCGGTGCGGGAGAAGGCGGCCTGGGCCCTCGGCATGGTCGAGGCAGAAGACGCTCTCGACACCTTGCTCGACGCCATGTCCGACGACAGCTCCGAGGTCCGCAAGCAGGCCTTGTGGGCCGTGGGTCAGATCTCAAACTAGGCGCACCGCTTGCGAAGAGGCCGGCGCTGCCGGCCTTTTCTTCGGCAA
>JBCCGX010001223.1:0-3112 GCA_039029035.1 Acidobacteriota bacterium
ACCAGCGGCGCCCTGCTGTCAGCGAAGATCAGCTCGAGCCGCTGTCGCGGATAGGACGGATCGAGAGGGATGTAGAAGCCCCCTGCCTTGAGCACCGCCAGGAGGGCGACGATGAGATCGGCGCAGCGTCCGAGACAGATCGCCACGGGGGTCTCCGGACCGACGCCGAGCGCGATCAGATAGTGCGCCAGTCGATTGGCCTCCCGATCGAGCTCGGCGTAGCTCCACTCCTGCCCCTCGTGTCGCAGGGCCGGGCGCTGCGGCGTGCGTGCCACCTGGTCTTCGAACAGACGGTGGATCGGCGGCATTTCCGGCTCGTGCCCAGGCAGCGACCTCTGGCCGGTCCACTCGACCAGCAGTTGGTGGTGCTGGGCGGCACTGCCCAGGGGCAAGGTGTCGAGCCGCCGTTCGGGGTGCGCCAGGGCTTCGCCCAGCAGGCCGTGCAGTTGGCCGAGCATTCGCTGGATCGTGGTGGCGCCGAACAGGGCGCGCGTGTACTGGCAAACGATCCGCAGCGCGTCGCCCTCTTCGAACATCCAGAATGTCAGGTCGTAGTGCACCGCGTGGTCGTCGCCATCGATCTCATGCAGCTCGACCCCGGGCAGCCAGGGCGCCTCGCCCGGCATGTTCTGCAGCACGCACATCACCTGGATCAACGGCGTCGAGCTCAGGTCGCGGGCCGGCTGTAGGGCGTCGAGCAGCTTCTCGAACGGAATCTCCTGGTGGGCGTAAGCCCCCAGGGTGACGTCCCTGATCTGGCTGAGGAGGTGGCCGAAGCCGCGCGCCCTATCCAACTGGCTGCGCAGCACTAGGGTGTTGATGAAGAAGCCGATCAGGTCTTCGGTCTCGCCGCGCTGGCGGTTGGCGATGTAGGTGCCGACGCTGACGTCATCCTGGCTCGCCAGGCGTCCGAGCAGCGCCTGGATGGCCGCCGTCAAGGTCATGAACAGGGTGGCGGATGCGGTGCTGCTGGCGGTGCGCAGGGCCGCCAGCAGAGGAGCCTCGAGAGTGGTCTCGCTTTGGGCCCCGAGAGAGCTGCGGATCGCCGGCCGCGGGCGGTCGATAGGCAGCGCCAGCTCCCCGGGATGGTTGGCCATCGCGTCGCGCCAGTAGGCCAGCCCTTGCTCCATCGCGCCGCCTTCCAGCCACTCGCGCTGCCAGCCGGCATAGTCGGCGTACTGCACCGGTAGGGGCGGTAGATCGGGCAAATCGGCGCCGCGGAACCGGCCGTAGGCGTGCGCCATTTCGCGCACGAAGACGCCCATTGACCAACCGTCGGAAACGATATGGTGCAGGGTGATCGCCAGGGCGTGGTGACCCGGCGCCAAGATGAATAGGCAGCAGCGCAGCAGTGGGCCGCGCAACAGGTCGAAAGAGAACGTGGCCTCGGCCGCCAGCCGGCGCTCGAGCTCAGCTTCGCGATGGGATACCTCGAGATGGCCGAGATCGATCCGCGGCAAGACGAGGTCGAGGTAGTCGAGAATCACTTGCCGCGGCACCCCGGCGCGATCGGCGAAGACCGTGCGGAGACTCTCGTGGCGCCGGACGATCTCGTTCAAGCCGCGCTCGAGTGCCACTGGATCGAGATCGCCTTCGAGATGGAAGGCGCCGGGGATGTTGAAGCCCGGATCGCCGGGATCGAGGCGATCGAGGAACCACAGCCGCAGCTGGGAGTAGGACAACGGCAGATCGCCGTCGCGCGGGATGCGGACCACCGGCGGCACGACGAGACCGGACGCCTCGCGCCGCGCCTGGTCGACCCGCTCAGCCAAGGCTGCCAGCGTCGGCGCCTCGAACAGAGCCTTGAGCGGCAGCTCGACCTGCAGCGCCTGACGGAGGCGCGACAGCAGCTGGGTGGCCAGAAGGGAGTGCCCGCCGAGCTCGAAGAAGTTGTGCTGCACTCCGACGTTGCTGACCCCTAGCACCTCCGACCAGATGCCGATCAGCAGCTCCTCGGTCGGTGTCCGCGAGGCCTCGCCGGCCGTCGCGGTTAGCTCGGGCAGAGGTGCCCGGGCGAGCGTGCGGCGGTCCACTTTGCCGTTGGGCAAAAGCGGCAGCTCGTCGACAACGAGGAACCATGCCGGAACCATGAAATCCGGTACCCGGGCCGCGAGATCGACCCGCAGGGCTTCGCTACTCGGCGCTTGCCCCGGCCGCGGCACCACGTACGCAGCCAACTGTAGGGCACCCCCCGGCTCGGGGTCTTTAGTCACCACCGCACAGGTGTGCACCGCCGCGTGCTCTAGGACAGCGGCTTCGACGTCGCCCGGTTCGATCCGGTAGCCGCGGATCTTGATCTGCGCGTCGCCCCGACCGAGGAACTCGAGCTGGCCGTCGGGGCGTAGGGCCGCCAGGTCGCCGGTGCGATAGAGGCGTTCGCCGGGCCGTTCGCTGTGCGGATCGGGTACGAAGCTCGCTGCCGTCCGCGCCGGCTGGCGGCAGTAGCCGCGGGCCAAGATCTCGCCTCCGGCCTGCAGCTCGCCAGGCGTTCCCAGCGGCACCTGCCGGCCGCGGCGGTCGAAGACGTAGGTCCGGGCATTACGGATCGGCCGGCCGATGGGGACCGTGTCACCCCGGTCGGTCGCAAGGCAGCGCGCAGCGCTGGTGTGGACCGTCGCCTCGGTGGGGCCATAGAGGTTGTGCAACTCGGCCTCGGTGAGCTCGAAGAAGCGCTGCCGGCTGTCGACGCCAAGCGTTTCACCACCGCAGTAGACCCGCCGCAGCGACACGCAGTTGGCGGCCTCTCCGGTGTCCAGGAAGGCGCGCAGCAAGGTCGGTACGAGGTGGAAATCGGTGATCCGATGGCGGCGAATCTGCGTCGCCAGGTAGGCCGGATCACGGTGCCCGCCCTGGCGCGCCAGCACCTGGGTGGCGCCGCTTAGCAGGGGCGCATAGAGCTCACCGACCGAAGCGTCGAAGCTGATCGGTGTCTTCTGTAGGAAGCGGTCGCCCGGGCCGAGCGGGTAGGCCTCGTCCATCCACAGCATGTGGTTGGTCAGCGCGCGACGGCTCACCATGACTCCCTTGGGTCGGCCGGTGGAGCCGGAGGTGTAGAGCACGTAGGCCAGGTGGTCGCCTCTGACGACGGGGACGGGTTCGCCTCCAGCGACGG
>JBCCGX010001224.1:0-3112 GCA_039029035.1 Acidobacteriota bacterium
AGGCTGAGCTCGTCGCTCTCGAGCATGGCGATCAGCTTCTCGGCATCGAGACTGGTGTCGAGGTCGTTGTTGCGGATGAAGTCTTCGATCGCCTCCGAGTCCTGTTCGAGGAATTCCTCCTTGGTCATCTGCCGCAGGCGCTTGGGGGTGATCGCGCCGTCCCCCAGGTCCCAGAGCTCTTCGGGGAGAATCTCCTGGTTGTCGAGGGAGGCATAGATCGTCCCCGGCTGCGACGCCGCAACTGCCAGGCCGATCCTGCCGACGTGCTCGCCGCTCGGAAACGTACTCTCCCCCCCCGCCTCGGTAGCCCCACCGGTGAGGCGAGTCCAATGGTCGCCGCCGTCGGTCGACTTCCAGATGGCAGAACCTTTCCCACCCTCGACGAAGTTCCATGGCCGCCGCGAGCGCTCCCAGGCGGCGGCATAGAGGGTGTCGGGGTCGCTCGGATCGAGCACCAGGTCGACGAAGCCCGTGACCTCATCGCCGGCCAGGACCTGTTCCCAGGTGGCACCGCCATCGGTGGTCCGGTAGACGCCGCGCTCGCCACCCGGCGTATAGAGCTTGCCCAGGGTCGCCACGTAGACTCTGTTGGAGTCCCGCGGATCGACCCGGATGCGGCCCACCCGATCGCTATCCCCCAGGCCGACGTGACGCCAGGTCTTGCCGCCATCGCCGGAGCGGAAGACACCGTAGCCGCCGTAGGACGAGCGCGATGAGTTGTCCTCACCGGTCCCGACCCACAGGACGTCGGGATCGGAAGGATCGAGCGCCACGTCCCCCATGATGATCGACGGCTGCTCGTCGAACAGGGGCTCGAAGGTCACGCCGTTGTTGGTCGTCCGCCACAAGCCGCCGGAGGCATAGGCGACATAGAACGTGTAGGGCTGCCCCGGCACCGACTCGATGTCGATTACCCGGCCGCCCTGCACCACCGGGCCGACGTTGCGCCACTGCAAGCCGCGGAACAGGGACGACTCATCCAGCGCCTGATGCTGCTCCCAGGCCGCCTGGTGCTCGGCGAAGGTCGCCGGTGGCGCAGGCTCCGGCCGCTCGGCCAGAGCTGGCGTAGTCAACAGAGTCAGGACAGTGAGCAGACGGGTAGCGAGCGGACTCGGGCAGTCGACGATCATGGCTTCTCCTAGGTCAGGGCGAGAGAAGACAGTGTAGCAGTCCCCTCGGCCGCCCGCCGAGACCGGCGGAGCGCAAACTGGCCAGCCACTTGCCGCAATATTGAGATATCTGTATTATTGTTTCACAATGCACAAGACAAGCAGACGACTGGGGCGTCGGCTGCGGGTGCGGTTCCGACCGATCGGGATCGAGGAACCCCATGTCGGTTATTCGACGAACATCTCCGCCACGGGGATGTTCGTCGCCACGATCCGGCCCTTGCCTCCCGGAACCCTGGTCGATATCGAGATCGTCGACAAGAAACACCCGGTGCGATTGCACGCCAAGGTGATCCACGCCCGCAAAGTGCCCGCCAACTGGCAGCGGATCCGTCCGTCCGGCATGGGTGTTCGCTTTCTTGCCGCCGCCGAGCATGCCGCATCCCTGCGTCAACTGGTCGGTCGCGCAGCTTCGGCCTGGTAGGCGGCAGACTTCGGAACGACGGATCAGCAATGATTCGATTCTCACTCTCTTGCCGCCCTTGAAGGTATGGCCCTGCGGTCCCCACTGACCGCTACGCTGGGCCGAAAGGAGGTGAGGTCATGCGCACCCAAACGGATGTGAAGGCGGGCGGCTATCTCTGGTCGACCTGAGGTCGGCTGACCCAATCTTCGCCTCCTCTTGCGCCTATTGCATTGGAGCCCCAGTGGCCGTGCCGGCCGCGAATCCAAGGCTCGAGAGGAGGTGGGACGATGCGCAACAAGACCGATGTGAAGGCGGGCGGTTACCTCTGGTCCAACTAAAGCGACTCCGCGGCGGCGTGGTAATGGCCACGTCGCCGCGGCCTCAGTTGAGTCATAATGTTGTTGATATGCACAAGGCTTCGCCCCTCCCCCTTGGCCTCTTTGTCTTTCTCGCCGCCGGTCTAGGCTCGGCCGCAGCAACTAAGGACTGGAGCGCACGCCTCGGTGTTGTCGAACGCCTTGGTGAGCACTTTTGCCTGGCGACGACGGGAACCGTGGAATCGGGCCAATCGATCCGCCTGGTTTCACCGTCCGAGCCTCAGGCGGTTACCGAGGCGGTGGTCGCCGAAGCCGATTCCACGACTTGCCGCGACGCTTCCGAGTCGCTCCTGCCTGGTAATTTCCATCGTCTTCAGACCGAAGGACTCGAGGCGCTGAGCTGGCCCGCCATCGCCCTTCTCGACGCACAGGCCTCCGTCGACGTCAGCGACGGCCTCGCCCAAGCCGACTTGGAAGACGACGGCACTGCGGAGCGCTTTCGCGCCTGCACTAGCCGCGAAGGCCTACACCTGACGATCTGGTCAGGCCCTCCTTTGATCGGCCAACGGCGCTGGCACCAGTACTACTACCTGGGTTATGACACCGAGCCCACCTGCGACGAGCGCGACTTTCGAGAGACGGCCATACCCTGATCGCTCGAACGACCGCAACCAGCCCGCGGCGCAGGAAATTCTTCTCTTGTGGATCCTTTTTAGTTCCCCACCGGGTCGACAAATCCAATAGGGTAACTGCTCGGAACAAGTAGGGGGTCCCGAGCCGGTCGTCGTTTGGCCGGCTACGGTGAGTTGTCGTCGACGCCGATGACTTCAGGGAGAGCTGTGCCGTGCATGCCCAAATCCCCGTGATGGCTATCGAGCCAGATCGCCCTAGGATCCTTTCGCCGTCGCCTCTCCGGGCCACGCAACCGCCAGCGACTGGACGAGCTGTCAGGGACAACTCGACTAGCCGCACGAACTCGAGCGGTTCGACTTTCACCCCCACCTCGCCACCCTATGGCGGCAAGCGACCGACGATGGGTTTCCCGAGGGTATCGGCCGCCTACTACGTGGTGAGCCGCGACGTAGCGATCGGACACCACCCGTACGAGACCGGATGCATGATGTAAGGAGGTTGCGCATGTTCGATGCTGCCGTCAATTGGGGCAACGGGAAAGCCTATTTCTTCAAAGGAAACCGGTACGTCCGCTATGACCTGGTCGC
>JBCCGX010001225.1:0-3111 GCA_039029035.1 Acidobacteriota bacterium
GAAAGGAGCCAGGTGTGCGGCGACGCCACACGGGCCGATCCCGGGCCCGCCACCACCGTGGGGGATACAGAAGGTCTTGTGCAGGTTCAGGTGGCAGACGTCGGCGCCGTAGTCAGCCGGCCGGCAGAGACCGACCTGGGCGTTGAGGTTGGCGCCGTCTAGGTAGACCTGGCCGCCGTGGCGGTGGATCACCTCGCAGATCTCGCGGATCGCCTCTTCGAACACGCCGTGAGTGGACGGGTAGGTCACCATCAGCGCTGCCAGGTTGTCGCTGTGCTTCTCGGCCTTGGCCCGGAGATCGCCGACGTCGATATTGCCGTCGTCGTCGCAGGCCACGACCACCACCCGCATTCCGGCCATCACCGAAGAAGCCGGGTTGGTACCGTGGGCCGAGATCGGCACCAGGCAGACATCGCGATGCTCTTCGCCGCGCGACCTATGGTACTGACGGATCACCATCAGGCCGGTGTACTCGCCTTGAGCGCCGGCATTGGGCTGCAAGGACATGGCGGCGAAGCCGGTGAGCGAGCACAGCCAGCTCTCCAGCGAGTCGATCATCTGGCGATAGCCTGCCGTTTGGTCGGCCGGTACGAAAGGATGGATGCGGGAGAGCTCCGGCCAGCCGATCGGCATCATCTCGCTGGTGGCGTTGAGCTTCATGGTGCAGGAGCCGAGGGAGATCATCGAGGTGGTCAGCGAAAGATCGCGCTTTTCCAGCCGGTTCAGGTAGCGCAGCATCTCGTGCTCGGTGCGATAGCTGTGGAAGACCGGGTGGCTGAGGTACTCCGAGGTGCGGCGGTGGGGCGCCGGTAGCTCCGGGGCCAGATCGGCAGTGAGCTCAGCCAGAGACGGCGCCTCGGCGCCGGCCACGGAGGCGAAGACCGCGAGCAGCGTCTCGAGCTCGACCTCGGTGGTCGCCTCGTCCAGCGATAGGCCCACGCTGTGGTCGTCGAGCCGGCGCAGATTGATCTGTCGGTCCACCGCGGCGCGCAGTATCTCGTCGGCGCTGTGGCTGCCGGTGTCGACCCGCAGGGTGTCGAAGAAGGGACTCGAGCCGAGATCGTAGCCCAGCCGCCTGAGGCCCGCTGCGAGGGTCAGGGCGCAGGCCCGCACCCGCTGGGCGATCCGCCGAAGCCCCGCGGGTCCGTGGTAGACGGCGTACATCCCGGCCATGATCGCCAGCAGCACCTGCGCCGTGCAGATGTTCGACGTCGCCTTCTCGCGCCGGATGTGCTGCTCCCGGGTCTGCATCGCCATACGGTAGGCATCCCGCCCCTGGCTGTCGCGCGAGATGCCGATGATCCGTCCGGGAATCTGGCGCTTGTGCTTCTCGATGGTTGCCAGGAAGGCGGCGTGGGGACCGCCGAAGCCCAGCGGTACACCGAAGCGCTGCGACGAGCCGATGGCGATGTCGGCCCCGAGCTCCCCCGGCGAGCGCAGCAGCGTGAGGGCGAGCAGATCGGTCGCCATGGCGACCAGCACCTTGGCACCGTGGGCTGCCTCGATGAAAGCGGAGTAGTCGACGAGACGGCCATCGGTCGCGGGGTACTGCACCAAGGCGCCGAAGAGGTCGCCGGACGAGAAGTCGACCTCCGCCGGATCGCCGACCCGCAGCTCGATCCCCAGGCCGGCGGCGCGGGTGGCCAGTACCGCCAGGGTCTGGGGATGGCAGTCCGCAGCGGCGAAGAAAGCCGGCTTCTTGCCCCGGCTGATGCTGTAGGCCATACCCATAGCCTCGGCCGCGGCGGTCGCTTCGTCGAGCAGGGAGGCATTGGCCACCGGCAGGCCGGTGAGGTCGGAGACCATGGTCTGGAAGTTGATCAGCGCTTCCAGCCGACCTTGGGAGATCTCCGCCTGGTAGGGCGTGTATTGGGTGTACCAGCCGGGGTTCTCCAGAATATTGCGCTGAATCACCGCCGGCACCAGGCAGTCGTAGTAGCCCATGCCGATGAACGAGCGGTAGACCTGGTTCTGACCCACCATGGACTGCAGCCACTCGCGGGTCTCGACTTCGCCGAGTTGACGGCTGCCGTCGATCCCGGCCAGCTCGAGAGCGCGCCGCAAGCGAATCGACTCGGGCACCGTTTCGTCGATCAGCTCGTCGACCGAGCCGAGGCCGAGCTCGCCGAGCATCGCTGCCACCTCGTCGGCCTGCGGGCCGACGTGGCGATGGACAAAGGTGTCGGTGGGATCCAGCGGGCTCTGCCCTCCGGCGGGAGCGGCGGCACCCTCGGGGGCAGGTGGAGAGAGGACGGTTGCGGTCGTCGAGAGGCTTTCGCTCATGGCTCGGGGTCCGATTCGTCGAGGGGTTCGAGAGCTCTCCCGGCGATGCAGCCCGGCTCGGGAGGAATGCTCTGGAAAGAAAGAAGAAGCCCAGGTTAAAGATGTCGTTTACGGTCGGCATGATACTTCAGATGCGGTAGGCGAGTGCAACCGATGCGACGCTCTGCGGGGCCTTCGCCAGCGAGCATAGAATAGGAGGTCAAGGTCCTGGCTCGAGATTCAGTGATGGTGGGTGAAGTCCGTCCGTGACGCGATCTGTATCAGTTGCTTTGGAGATGGTCCGATGGTCGAATTCGTTACTCTCTTTCTGGGGTTGATCAGTGGTCTGCAGGCGGTCGAGGTGTCGGTGACCGAAGATGTCGCGGCGGTCGAACTGTGGCTCGACGGTGCTGTGGTGGCCGAGCTCGACAAGGCGCCTTGGCGAGCCGAAGTAGATTTCGGCCAGGTCTTGCGTCCGCGAGTTTTCGAAGCCGTGGCGCGCGATGCTGACGGTGGTGAGGTGCACCGCAGTCGCCAGGTTCTCAACCTGGCCCAGTCGCAGGTTCTGCTGCGCATCAGCCTCGGTCGCCCGCGGCCCGACAAAACCCGCGCCGGGCGTCTGGTCTGGCTGTCCGCCAATAACCAGAAGCCGAAGCACGTGCGGGTAACGCTAGACGGCGAACCCCTCGAGGTGGTGGCCCAGCGCGCCTTCGAGCTGCCCTTCGACGAGCTGCAACCGGAGGCGCTGCGCATCGTCAACGCCCAGGCCGACTTCGGTAAGGGGCAGCTGGCGACCGCCACTATTGTGTTGGGCAAGTTTGGCGAAGACATCACTTCGCAGCTCACTGC
>JBCCGX010001226.1:0-3109 GCA_039029035.1 Acidobacteriota bacterium
CAACACCCACCGCGGCCAGCTGGCGGAGGCGACCGATGGCCAGATCTTCGGCCATCCCGCCGCCGAGGGGGCGATCGCGGTGGCGGCGGTCAACGTGGGGACGGCGGGTGGCGGCGTCTTCATCGGCGGTGCGGCTAACCCCGTAGAACCCTTTAGCTCTGACGGCCCGCGGCGTATCTTCTTCGAGGCCGACGGCACGCCGGTGGGTGTCGCGGCGGTCGACGGGCCGCAGCCGAGCGAGGAGCGCGACGTGCCCGACATTGCGGCAGCCGACGGCGTCACCACCGCCACGCCGGGCTTCAACCCCTTCTTCGGTACCTCCGCCGCGGCTCCCCACGCTGCCGGCATCGCGGCGCTGATCCAGCAGATCCTCTCGTCCCTCGACAGCGTCGGTATGAGCCAGCGGGTCAAGCGCGACGCCCTCGACATCGAGGATCCGGGCGAGGACCAGGTCTCGGGCTCGGGTATCCCCAAGGCTGACGACGCGATCGAAGGCAAGCAGGGCTTCCAGGGCGATACTTTCTCGGTCAAGACCAAGCTGGGTAACAGCAGCACCAACAACTGCTTCGAGGAGCATATGTCGGGGACAGGCAACAACCAGGCGGCCTTCGATGCCCTGAACGAGCTTCTCGACCCCTATACCAACGGCACCCAGCCCTTCGTCTTCGAGTTCGAGACCGATCCCGACAACCTGGGAACCGACGAGTCCCTGGGCGGCTTCCTGGGCGGCGAGGAGGCCGACTTCGAGGCGACGATCGGCATCGAGTCGGAGAACGGCGAGGATCTCTTCCCCGAGGGCTTCGAGGATCCCAAGACCGGCACGCCTCTCGACACGGCCTGCATCGAGATCGGCATCGACGACACCCTCGACTCGGACTGTCCGGTCGATGTGACCTCGGCCGTTATGCAGTTCAACACGCCGACCGGGCCGCTGTTCGAAGAGCCGCTCGACATCACCCAGGCCTTCTCGCCTAATCTATTCGACGGTAGGGCGCGGATCACTGTGCCCAACGGTGTCGGGCAGAACGTCAACGGCATCGTCATCCGGCTCACCCTGCAGAATCCGCCCGAATCAGACATCTTTGCCGACGGCTTCGAGACCGGCGATGCCGCCTCGTGGACGGACCAGGTGCCCTGAGGGGCGCTCATTCCGGACCCACTGGCACCTCATCGGCATCGAATCGCCGCGTGGAGATCGAGCGGACGTGCTGGCGGCGAAAGATCGCCACGGTGCCCAAGGTGAAGAGGGCCGCCGTGGCGAGGTCCCGCCCGCCGAACCCGTCGGTCAGGGCGAGGCTCAGGCGCGCCATGAGAAAGAGTGTGAGGAAGAGCGCCGACTGTGCTCGGCGCTCGCACCACATACCCCAGGCCCAGAAGCCGAAGAAGGCCGCGATCGCCAGGGTGACCGATCCGGTCTGGCGCCAAGACTGTGCGGTCAAAGCCAGGTAGCGCAAAGCGTAAAGCGTCGCCAGGCCTACAGCGAGCCCATGGGCCAGCGGGCCACCCAGCAGCTGGGCGCGCAGGAACTGCAGCGCCGACCTGCCGATGTGCCGGGTCCGGATGGCGGCTCGCGTAGCGCCCTCATGGAGCCTGCGATGGCCCGGCGCGCCGGGCTGCAGTGACGTCTCGAGGCGCCGTAGGCCGTTCAATACGCTGTTGACAGCGTCGCGCGCTCGCAGCGCAGCAGAGTCTCCGAAAGCGGGGGCACCGGTGACGGTCGGTGGCTCACCGGCCGCTGTCCAGAGCTGGCGCAGTCGGTCCCGCATCAAGAGGCCGTAGCCCGCGAGGAGCCAGATCATGGCCGGCAGCGCCAGCACGCCGGGCAGCGCCTTGCCGGCGGCGAGATCGGAAGGCAGCAATAGCGTCGCGGCCAGGTTGTTGATGGCGTGGATCCCAATGGGCGCTGCCACCGAACCGGTGAGAGCGCGCGCCAGGCCACAGTGCAGACCGAGGACGAAGGTGGCAATGCCTTGCGGCAGGTTGCCATGGATCAGGGCGAAAATGCCGGCTGTCAGGACGATGACCATGGGCGTCGACAAGGCGGTCGAGAGAGCCTCGAAGAGGACGCCGCGAAACAATATCTCTTCCACCAGCGGCGCGATCACGAGGATGAGTAGCGGAGCCAGGATCGAGACCGCGGGCACCGACTCGAAGAGCTCCTGCAGCGCATCGACGCGCCGTTGGTCGACGAAGCGCTCGGCGATCCAAGGGAAGAGAACCATCGAGGCGAGCAGGAAGGCGCCCACCCCGACCAGGAAGGCACCGGTCAGATCGAGCCAGTGAGGCTTCGACCAGGAGGCGAGGCGACGCAGCGGCACCCCTTCGGTGTGCGAGAGGGTGACAGCGACCGCGAAGAGGATCGCCTGGGTGGAGAAGAGGTGGAGAAACAGCGGCAAGCCCAAGACGGTGGCCGCCAGCAAGAAGATCACCTGAAAGACCACGGCGATCCCCAAAGCCTTGAAGCAGTGGGCGGCGGACAATGGAACCCGCGCCGCCATCCCGGTCGGGGCGATGCCCGCCGGGCCGGCGGTCTTCGCCTCGTAACGTCGCCGGATGATGCGAAAGCGTTCGAGCTGCCGTTCGTCGATGCGCTGGACCAGGACGAGGGTCAGGAGGGCAGCGACGATCTGCAGCGAGGACATCGCGAGGGTGATGAGGAGGTACTGCCCGATCGCCTCGGCGTCGGCCCTGGGCATGGCGGCCAGGGCGAAGAAATCCGCCAGCCAGAGCAGCCAGGTGATACCCGCTGCCATGGCGCTGCCGAACCACCAGCCGACGAGTGGTGGCACCGGCCGCCGGCGCCACGAGCGGGTGTCTTCGAAGTCGACCTCCGGCGAGCTCGAGCGCCACAGCTCCTTGACGAAAGTGCGGGTGAGGAAGCCAGTCGCCAGCGGCAAGAGCGCGGTGAGGCTAACGAGACGCGGCGAATTCGCCGGGCCGACCGCGCGCAAGCGATCGAGCTGTGTGCTGCGGTGACCGAGCCACCAGCTGAAGAGGAGGTAGGCCGTGGTCGTCGCCAGGATGGCAGGGTAGGGCGTGGTTTCGAAACCCCGGGCCGAGGTGGCGAACTCCTCCATCGAGCGGGACAAGAGACTGTGGAGCTCGATCG
>JBCCGX010001227.1:0-3108 GCA_039029035.1 Acidobacteriota bacterium
CAACAAGGCCATGCCGGCCAAGAGAGCGAACGCCGCCGGCTGCAGCGATCCACCACGCTTTAGTTTCCAGCCCTTGAAGCTCAGGTTTGGCCGCTGGAACAGCTGGAAGCTGATCAGCACCAGGTAGGCCAGGACACCGGCGAGCCCCAGCGACATGAGGAACGGCACCTGGCCGTAGAGCCCACGGAAGGTGAAGAACGCGGCAGCGAAGGCCACCGCTGCGACGACTTCTTCCGCCCAGCTCAGAGGGAAGCGGTTCATCTTGCGCCCCTCGGCACGGGGCTTGGTCAACAGCGGCAGAGGTCCGAACCCGTAGTACAGGGCGTCGTTGGGGCAGACACTGACGCAGTCGAGGCATTTCATACAGCCGCTGTCGACCACCATGCCGAAGTCTCGCACCTCCTCGTGCACCCGCACGTTCGAGGTGCACACCGCAGTGCAGTGACCGCAGCCGGCACAGGCATCAGTCACCCGGATACGCCAGGGCGACAGGCGCTCGGCAACGCCGAAAATGGCGCCGTACGGGCAGGCGTAGGTGCAGAACCCCTTGGCGCCGAGGAAGTAAACCGCCAAGAAACCACAGATCAGGAACGTCGCCGCACCGATGACCCAGCCGGGGAAGGTCGCCCAGAACTCCGACGTGGTGAATTCGGTGTGCAGCTCGGGCATCGGATGACCTTTGATCAAGCGATAGATCGCCGGCCAGAGGAAGGCATAGACGAAAGCGATGGCCGGCACCCAGCGCAAGAGGCGTGAACGCAGCGGCTTCGGTCGCCGGCCGAACTTCTCGAGCAAGGCGCGAGAGAGATCCTGCAGCGCTACCAGATGGCAGGCCCAGCCGCAGAAGAGGCGACCGAAGATCGCCGTCAAGACGATGGTGACGGCGAAGAACACCAAGCCGGTGTTGACCACCCCCGAGATCGCCAGCGCCGCCGCCTCCGAGGGCTCCACCGGGGTCAAAGTGCGCCCCTTGACCAGCCAGTGGGTGATATGTGCCGCGATCACCAGGTGCACGAGGATCAACACCGCCGCCCGCCAGCGCGAGCTGCGCGAGGGCCGAATGCGATTCTTGGCTTCGATCAACGGCAGTTTGGCCATGGCTCGGCCGATGCTAACGCTTAGGGCTCGCGGAAGAATAGTTTCGGCATCGAGGGCGTCCAGTCGCCCCTCTCGCAAGGCGCGTGACTGAGGCATACCCGAGGTCTGTCGCAAAGGAGCGCAACACCGCGAGAGGGGATGCATGGGCGGCCGAATGCGGAACTATCTCTTACGCGAGCCCTTACCGCCTTCGAGCCGTATAATTCGCCGACAATGAAGCCCCTCGGCTCGGTTTCACAACTGTGGGTAGGCGTACCGAGATGACGCCGGCCTCGCGACGCCCTCCGCCAGGCGATCGGCTGTTGCGCGGCGCCAGCGTCACCCTGGCCGCGACCACTTGGATCAGCGGCCTGCTGTTCGGGCTCTACATCCTCGCCTTCTACGTCGCCTCTCTCTCCGCCGGCAACGCCGCGCGTTGGAACGAACGCCTGCCCGGGCTCTACGATCCGGATCGCGGCGCCGCCACCGTTGGCATCGGCGCTCACTTCGCCGCCGGTGGAGTCATTCTCATCCTCGGCTGCGTCCAGCTCCTCGGAGGCGTCCGAGCCCGCTACCCCGGCCTGCATCGCTGGACCGGCCGACTCTACGTCAGCGCCGCGCTTCTCGCCGCGACCGGCGGCCTGCTCTTCATCGCTGTCAAGGGCACCATCGGTGGCCCGGTGATGAACGTCGGCTTCTCGCTCTACGGCATTCTCATGCTGGTCGCCGCGGTCGAGACCCTACGCCACGCGCGGGCCGGCGCCTTCGACCGCCACCGCGCCTGGGCCCTCCGTCTCTACGCCCTGGCCATCGGCTCGTGGCTCTATCGCATGGACTACGGCTTCTGGTTCATGCTGGTCGGCAAGGCCGGCCACACCAGCGACTTCCGCGGCGCTTTCGACTATTTCATGGCCTTCTTCTTCTACCTCCCCAACCTGCTCGTGGTCGAGATCTTCCTGCGCAGCCAGGGCCGCGCGCTGTCACCTACGAGTCGAGGGCTCGCTACAGTGGCTTTGCTGGCGACGACGGCTTTCCTGTCGCTCGGGACCTACTACTTCACCCGTTACCAATGGGGCCCGGCGATCGTCGGGTGGCTGACGTTCTGACAGGATCGAGGCTCGACGTCTGATCGGAGAACGGAACGATCCAATTAAAAGACGGCTCCATGCGTAGTGTGAACGAGTTGCTGATCTTGCGCTGGCTTGTATCAGGAGGTCGGTCATGGCACTACGGCAGAACAGGTATCTGCAAGAGCTCGGCACGAGTTGCCGTAGCTCGGTTTTCGTTTTTTCCTACTTCGCCGTGCTGAGCTTGGTCAATGTCTACGGCGCGATCGCGCTCTCCCCGCGCGACTATCAGTTCCATTCCTTCTACTACTTCTGGCATGCGGATAGCGGGCCGATCGGCAACCTCAGCGCGATCATGATCGTCAACTGCCTGATCTCGATCTACCTGTGGTTGGAGTTCCGGAGATTCCGCACCAGCCCTTACCGAGATCGAGCCGCACCGTACCTCTACTTCGTCGGCTGCGGTCTGTTTCTGATGTGGCTGCAGTATTTCTACTTGCGCGTGTCGCTCGTCGATCCCCGACATACTGCGCTGACCTACGATCTCAGAAGGCCGGTCGCATTGCCTTTTTGATCGGCTGGTCGAACCCAGCTTCAGACGCCGGCACCGGCCGAGGCGGTCGCCGCGCTGTCCAGGGCAATCCGGGCCTTCCGGCGCCGGCGGAAGCGGCGCCAGCCCACAATCACAGTGGCCAAGAAGCCCAGGGCACCTGCCAGAATCAGCATTTCCCGGTCCTTCATCGACAGGACTCGGGCCCAGGCGTACCAGGCAAGCTCGGTCTTCGGAGCGCCGACCGCCAGGAGGGCCTCGCGGTCGACGACGGTGCCGCGATGGATCACCAGGTGGATCGACTCGGTGTTGCGGATGTCCTCGATCGGCGAGGCGTCGAGCACGACGAGGCTGCCTTCGTCCCCCGCGGCGAGACCGTAGGACTGACCGAGGAACTCGCCCGCCTCGGTGGTC
>JBCCGX010001228.1:0-3103 GCA_039029035.1 Acidobacteriota bacterium
ATCACCTCGTCGAGCGTCTGCGTCATGCCCAAGCGCAGCCGCAGGCCGGGCAAGCCAAGGGCGAGCGGGGACGAGCCGCGGTGCTCGAAAAGTGGACCTGGAACCACTCGGCGGCCATCGCTCGCCGGCATCTCCACCGATTGCGCGCCTAGGGAGAGTTCCGTGACGATCGAGCGCATCCTGCACCAGACCTGGAAGACCGGGGAGATCCCTGAACGATTCCGACCCTGGGTCGAGAGCGTTCGCCGCGAGAACCCGGATTTCGACTACCGGCTGTGGACCGACGCCGACAACCTGCGCCTGATCGAGGAGCACTACCCCTGGTTCCTCGAGACCTACCTGGCCTACCGGCATCCGGTGGAACGAGCGGATGCAGCACGCTACTTCATCGTCTACACCCACGGCGGTCTCTATCTCGACCTCGACATGGAATGCCTGCAGCCGCTGTCGCCCCTGCTGGAGGATGACGCGGTCCACCTGGCCCTCGAAGCCGGCCCGCGGATCGAGCAGCAGGTGATCAGCAACGCCCTGCTCGGGGCGCCCCGCCATCACCCCTTCTTCGAGCGGGTGATTCGAGCCCTACCGGCGGCGCGCCAGCGGGACGTGACCTTTCAGGACATCTTCGACAACACCGGGCCCAATCTGTTCTCCAAGCTGTGGGCCGAGAACCGGCGGCGCTATGCCTTTCGCATCCTCGGCCTCGACCTGGTCTGCCCGGTCAAGGTGGTGCCGCAGAACAGCAGCCTGCCGTCGAGCGACCTCGACGTCCTCAGAGAGCAGCGCGCGCTGGCGCTCCTGCACCACAACACGGAGACCTGGAACCTCCAGCTGCCAGCGCCCGTGGACGTACCAGCGGGCTGGGTCTTGTTCGAGGGGCATGATCTGCCGGGGCAAGATCTGGCGTTCGTCGGGGCCGAGGCCGCGAACGGCGAGGCCCTGATCCGCTCGGCCGAGCAGGTCGAGGGCGCCATCGCGGTGAACTACAACGGTCTTGCCAAGGCGGCTGGAGACGGGTCACTGGTGGCCACGGAAGGCCGTGACTTCTGGCTCAAGGAAGGCATCCGCCCCTGGGTCGCGGTCCGGCAGGAGGTAGCCGCCGAGCTCGCGCCGAGTAGGGAGCGAACACCTTTCCCACCCCCCAGGCGATCGGTGCAAGGACGCTCACCGGACCGGCCCGAGGTCCGCCTGATCTCCTACGCCAACCGGATGTACCAGCCGGCACGGGAGCACTGCCTGGAGACCGGTCGAGAGGTCGGAGGATTCTCCCGGGTACAGGCAGTCGGCCCCGCCGACCTGGACGGCGACTTCGTGCGCCGCAACCTCCAGCTCATAGGTCAGAAGCGGGGAGCGGGGCTGTGGCTCTGGAAGCCCTACATTCTGCTGCAGGCCCTCGAAGAGGTCGAGGATGGCGGATGGTTGTTCTATGCCGACGCCGGGACCGAGTTCCTACGCCCCATCGATCCGATCGTCGACGCCGCACGAGCTCTAGAGACCGACCTGCTGTTTCTCGGCGAAGGCTTTCGTGAGAGCCAGTACACCAAGCGCGACGCCTTCGTCCTGCTGGATTGCGACCAGGCGGAGACGGCGAACAGCCCCCAGCGTTTCGCTTCCCACTTGCTGCTGCGCAACAGCACGCCGCTACGCGAGCTCTTGGGGGAGGTCCTCGAGGCGGCTCAGGATCCACGCATCCTGAGCGACCTGCCCAACACCATGGGCCGGCCCAACTACCCCGACTTCGTCGCCCATCGCCACGACCAGTCCATCCTGAGCCTGCTCAGCAAGAAGCGCGGCATCGTCGCGCCGCCGACCAACACCTGGGTGACTCTCGGTCACGCCGAGGACCGGGGACAGATCCTCAACCATCACCGCCGGCCTGTCCCAGCCGGAATGCCTCCTGCCAGCTGATCGGCGAGCCGGTCGGCGACGCTCCGCCGATCGTGGTGGCGGCGCACCCACCGGCGGGCTTGCCGGGCGAGGCGATCGGCAAGGTCCGGCTCGCGGGCGAGCCGCAGAGCGCTAGCCGCCAGCTCGTCGACGGACTCCGCCAGCAGAAGATGCTCGCCCGCCACCACGGCGAGCCCCTCGGCGCCCAGGGGAGTCGAGATCACTGGGACCCCCGCGGCGAAGGCTTCGAGGATCTTGATCCGCGTGCCGCCGCCGGCTCGCAGGGGCAAGAGAACCTGGTCGGCCCAGGCGTAATGGGGACGGAGATCCGGCACGTCCGGCCAGACGGTGACGCCGACGAGGCGATCGAGCTCTCGGACCGCGCGCGACGGCTGCCGGCCGACGAGGCGCGCTTCGGCGTCGAGGCCTTTGGCGCGCAGCACCGGCAGGATCTCGCCGGCGAGCTCGCGCGCGGCGGCTTGATTCGGCAAATAGCCGAGGTTGCCGACGAGCAGCAGCCGGGCGGGCCGGCCGTCGACCGGCTGAGATCCGTCGCGGTCGGCCCGGCTCCAGGCTGCGGTATCGATAGCGTTGGGGAGCACCCCGACCTGGCTCTCCGGGTATCGGGCGCGGAGCCTCTCCACATGGTCGGCCTGGGCGCTGAGCAGGCGGTGCGCCCAGGGCAGACTCGCCGCCTCGTGGGCCTTGAAGAGCTCGGCCTCGAGCGCTTCACGCTGTGCTCCCTGCACATCGCCGG
This sequence comes from Acidobacteriota bacterium, assembly GCA_039029035.1. GTDB lineage: Bacteria > Acidobacteriota > Thermoanaerobaculia > Multivoradales > J023 > JAAELT01. The sequence goes on from JBCCGX010001228.1 coordinate 2,642, forward strand.
CGGCCCGCAAGAGATTTGCCAGACGGCGGCGGGTGGCCTCTTCGTCATCGTCCAGGTCGACGACCCGCAGCCCCAGGGTGCCGCCCGCCCGGTCGACCGGTCGGGCGAAGGGCAGGAGGTAGCTGCGCAGCACCACGGTGACGCGGAAGGCCGGCCGCCCGATGGACCGGCGGAGCTCTCCCACGGCCCGATGGGTGGCGAATCGACAGAGCTCGGGGCGGCCCAGTTGTCGGCGGGCTTCAAGGCCGGCGCGGTTGGCCAGGGTCCAGGCCGGATCGACCTCGAGGGGTGCGACGATCTCGGCCGAGTCGCCAGGGCCTCCTCCGGCAGCCGGCACGCGCCAGACCTGCACCGTGTGATCCCGCCGCAGCGCCTCGAGGATCAGGCCGGCGCGCATCGCCAGGCCGTTGCCGGCGGTGGCCGGTGCGATCGGGGTGATCAGGAGGGCGGCAGGCTTTGGGG
>JBCCGX010001229.1:0-3098 GCA_039029035.1 Acidobacteriota bacterium
AAGCCGTCCTTTCGCGATGCTGGAAGGTCAAGGTGTTCGAGTCGAGACCCTAGAGGCGGACTTTCAGACCAGCGCTTATGCGGCGGTGGTCGAGGGCGAAGCCGATTTCGCCATGATGGAGTCGGCCAGCGCCCGCTTCGCGCTGATCGAGCGCCCCGAGTTGGAGATCGCTTTCGACTTCGGTGACTTCCAGGGCTATGGTGTGGCAGTGCGCAACGGCTCGCAGCTCAAGCCGTTGCTCGATGCCTTTCTCGATCGCTTCGAGGCTGAAGGCCGATTGGCGGCGACCATCAACCGCTGGCTCGGATCGGCCGAAACCCTCAGAGAGTCAAGCCAAGCGCCTCAACGGTCTGATGAACCGTGGGCCGCGACGTCGCCAGCCGACTGCGAAGCGACCACCTGGCCCTCTGGCTCTACCGAGACGATCGGCGGCTCGACACCGATCCGCACCAGTTCTGCTCCCGAGCGCAGCACAAAGGCACCGCGCACTGCCGCGGCGCCGTAGACCGTACCCTCGATCGGTAGGCTGTTTTCCGCTACCGCGCCGGGCCCTTCGAGGCTCGGTTGCAAGACTGCGGTCCGTCCCTTCTTGGTGAAGTAGAAGACGTGCTCACCCGCGGCGATGGGCGACGCCCAGGCCGCTTCGGGCAGGCGATGGGTCCAGCGCTCCTCGCCGCTGGTCGCGTCGAGGCAGGTCAGGGCACCGGCCTTGTTGGCGAACAGGGCGCAGCCGCCATGGACGATGGGGGAGGCGAAGCCCGAAGTGACGCCCTCCGGTGCTCGCCAAGCGATGTGCTCATCGCTCAGCTCGCCCTCACCGTCGCGGCGCACGGCGAGGCTCTGCCCGGGCGCCGAGCTGGCAGCGATCACGCGCTCGCCATCGACGACCAGCGATGGGACATGGTTCTTCTCGATCCCTTCGAGGTGCCACAGGCGCTCGCCGGTGGCGGCGCGGAAGGCCTCCACCCGGCCAGCGGCGCTGCTCAGGATCTCGGCCCCGTCCGCTCCGCGGGTGACCACCGGTGTGGTCCATGCCACTTGGGCGGGGAGATCGATCTTCCATCGATTGTCGCCGGTCACTTTGTCGATGGCGACGAAGTACGACGGCCCTTCGTGGGTCACCTGCACGACGACCGCCTCCGCCGTCAGCACCGGCGAACTAGCCACCCCATGATTGCCGGCGAACTCGCCATATTCGCCGGTCAGGGAGCGCTTCCACAAGGTCTCGCCGTCGTGATCGAGGGCTACCAGGTCGCCGCTCTCCCAGAAGGCGAAGACGAGGTCGCTGTCGACCACCGGCGTTGGCGCGCCGCGGCTCACCATGTCGCTCGATTCGATGGTCTGGCTGGCCTGGAAGCGCCGCCGCCAGTGCACCTCGCCGCTCTCGAGGTCGAAGGCGCTGAGGATCAGCTCTTCTTTGTTCGGCCCTTCCACCGAGGTGACAAACACCTGGCCGTCATGCACCACTGGCGCTGACTGGCCATAACCCGGCAGTCGAATGCGCCAGGCGATGTCGTCCTCCGACGACCACTCCAGCGGCACCTCCTCGGAAACGGACCGGCCATTGCCGCGACCACGGAAACCGGGCCAGGATCCACGCTCGATCGCCACCGAGCCTGGCACGAGATCTGCGATAGCCAGGGTCTCCAGGCTGTCAAGATGGCCGCTGAAGGAGGCGCCGGCGACAAACAGAAGACGCTCCTCGTGGGGCAGAAGACGATGGAAGAAACGCGGCGTCTCGAGCTGGCTGAGGCGTTCCTGCCAACCCTCGGCGTCGACCCCGAGTGAGTGCACGACGCCGTCGCCGCCCGACAGATAGACGCGGTCCCCGACACCGAAGGCCGACACACCGAAACCCTTGAGGCCACCGGTGATCTCCGGCAGCTTGGGGCCGACGGACCAGGTCTCGGTCGCCGTGTCGTAGATATCGACCCGGCGACTGGTGCTGGCGTCTTCGATACCGCCAAAGGCGTACACTTTGCCGCCAGCGGCTGCCACTGCCAGGGCGCGGCGCTGGAAGGGCTGTGAAAACGTTTGCCAGACCGGCTTTTCAGCACTGAGATCGATCACCGCCATCGATTCCTGCCACACCGGCTCGTTGCCGGCGCCTCGTAGCTGCCAGCCTCCGACGACATAAAGATGATCGCCCGAGACCGCGGCGTCGTGTGACGAACGTGGGGCCGGCATCGGCGGCAGAGCCTGCCAGCCCTGCTCGGGATCGAAGCAGGCGGCGTCAGCGATCGACACCAGATCCTCGTCGTCGCCCTGGTGATTGCGCGCCGATAAGCCACCTACCCGGCATACCCGCTGGCCGTGGGGAACGAGCGGCAGCCCCTGCAGGCCTTGTACCTCACCGATCGTCTGCCAGCCGTTCTCTGGTGCCCCTAGATCGAGTCGGAAGAAGCGGTGCGAAAGATTCTCTATCGAGTGTTGATGGGTCCTGCCGACGTGGCCGCCGTAGACGTACAGCGCATCGCCGGCGACCGTCGCGCCGAAGCTGGCGACGGCTTCCGGTACTGGCGGTAGTGCCGGGGCCGCGCTGTCGGAGGTCGTCGACTCCACCGGTGCCTTGGCGGCGCCGAGTCCGGCGGGCAACAGAATCAGACTCAGGAGGACGATCCATCGGATCCCTCCTCCTCCGAACGTTTGGGGTCGATTGCAAGACATTTGCGTCTCCTATCCGATTGGATGAGCTTGCTGATTGGGTGAGCTTGCTGATTCGGTGAGCTTGCACAGTCATGGGGTACCTGAGCTCGCGGCTCTGGTCAGGCGGCTTTCTTCAGCCGTTTGGCTGCTTTCTTGCGGCACTTGCGATCCTTCTTGGCCAACGCCGCCAGCAGTGGGCAGCGCTTGCATGCGATACCCTTGGATTTGTACTTGCGGCAGCATTTGGCCTTGGCCTTCATTGGCTCGGCACCTCAGCCGAAACCTGGGCCTCGCGCAGACCTTTCGGTGCGAGCAGCTCACTCTCTGCCCCCGCGGCCTCCTGCGGGGCCGGTACGGGTGCCGGACCGAGAGCATGCACCAGCACAGCGAGCAGGCAGAAGAGCATGGCCACGGCGAGGAGGCCGGCAAACAGGCCCATCTCCGGCGTGTCA
>JBCCGX010001230.1:0-3092 GCA_039029035.1 Acidobacteriota bacterium
TGCGAGCCATACCCTGGTCGCCCAGCACACCGCGGACGACGCCCGGGTCGCCGCCTTCCAGCCGTTCGATCGCGAGCCGCTGGAGAATCGCCTGCCGCAGACCCCGGCGGCGCTCAACAACGCCAGTGTCGACCGCTTGCCGGGGGATGTTTTTGCCCTCGGCGAGCAGACCCAGGAAGGGAGCTTCACCAAGCTGCAGTGGCTGGCCACCTTCGGCCAGGAGCTGTCTCTGACCGTCACCTTGGCCCGTCAAGAACGAACCCTCGAGCGCGGCGCGATCAATTCCCGCGGCCTGACCGGCGACGCGCCGCACGTGGCGCTGTTCGTCGACTCGATGGACGGCGATGCCCTGGTCGACCGCTTCGTCGCCTTCAATGGCGTCACCGACCTGGGTTTCGAGCAACGACCGCGTGATCAGGCCAACATCTCGGCCAATGCCTTCCTCGAGACCGGTCGCATCGCTCATGAGCTCGAGGCGGGGATCGACTACCAGGCGACGAGCTCCGAAACGGCGCTCGACATCGCCGGCCGGCCGGGGATCGACCGCGCCACCGGCAACCCGGTGGCCGGTCAGCTGTTCCTCGATATCGACTTCTCGGACGAGTGCTTCTTCTTTGGCCAATGCTCGTCATTCGATCCGGTCACCGGCACGTTCCAGCCCTTCACGTTGTTCAACTTCTGGCAACGACCGCGGCGTGAGACCGAGGAAGAGAGCCTGGCCCTCTATGTGTCGGATACCCTGAGCATCGATCGCTGGGTGTTCAATCTGGGGCTGCGCTACGAATCGGTCAAGGGTAACAACGACGCCGGCAGCCGCCTGGTCGAAGACGACGTGCTGGCACCGCGGGTGAGCGTGTCCTACGACCCCTTCGGCGACGGCAAGGTGCTGTTGTCGGCCAGTTGGGGGCGGGCGTACGAGCCCTTTCTGCAGCAGTACACCGACGCCTTCACGCGGCTCGATGTGTTCAGCGGCTTCACCGACTACGAGTGGGACATCGACTTCGGCCTCGATTGCAGCTTCGAGGACCCGAGCAACATCGACTCGCCGTGCTGGACTCCGGTCGCCGTCCAGCCCTTTTTCGCCGTGCTGGATGCGCCGATCAATCGGCAGTTGCAGCGCACGTCGGTGGACGAGCTGGTGTTCGGCTTCGAGCGCCAGTTCAACGCCTTCACCAGTCTCAGCCTGCACTACGTCGACCGACAGTGGAACGATCTCTGGGACGACCTGTTCGGCTTCGATCCTCTCACTGGGGAGTCGACGACCGAGGTTCGCAACCTCAGCCAGGCGCGGCGAGAGTATCGCGCCATCCAGGCCCTGGTGCAGAAGCGCTTCTCGAACAATTGGCAGCTGCTGGCGTCCTACACCTTCAGTGAAGCCGAGGGCAATCTGTTCACCAACGACGGACGGGACACCTTCGCCGACTTCATCGACCAGACCGACGCCAACTTGGTCAATCGCTTCGGTCCGGCGCCCTACGATCGGCCGCACCAGCTCACCGTGTTCGGCAACTACCAGCAAACGTTCGAGCGTTTTCTGATCTCGGTCGGCTCGGTCATGCGCTACCGTGACGGTGTCCCCTATCAACTCGAGCGGTTCGACGATTTCGGCGTCCGTTTCGTCACCCCGCGGGGTTCCGAGCGCCTGTCGGGCGTCTTCCAATGGGACCTCGCGGCGACCCTCGGCCTGCGCCTGGCCAAAGAGCTGGAGCTCGAGCTCAAGGCCGAGATCTTCAATCTCACCGCCGAGCGCCAGCAGCTAGGGGCTGAAAGTTTGCAGGACACCGGGCTCTTCGGTTTGGCACGAACGGTGGAAGATCTGCTGGCGCCGCGCAACTATCGCCTGACTCTCGGCCTGAGGTTCTAAGCGAGCCGTGGATCGCGAGCATTGGCAGGAGGTGCAGCAGCTCTTCGAGGGCGCGCTCGAGCGCCCTTCGGAGGAGGTGTCTGCCTGGCTTGACGAAGCCTGCGGTGGCGACGAGTCCTTGAAGGCTGAAGTGGAGGAGCTGCTGCGCTCCGACTTCGAGGCGGCGAGCTTCATCCGTACCGAGGTCGGTAGCGGCAGCGGTCCGCCCAAGGCGGTGGCCCAAGTGCCGCAGACGAGCCGCTTCGGCAAGTACGAGATCGAGAAGAAAATCGGCCAGGGGGGCTTCGGCGTGGTCTACCGCGGCCGCGACCCGATGCTCCAGCGCTACGTCGCGGTCAAGACCTGCTCCACCGAGGATGGCCAGCTGCGGCAGCGTTTCTTTCGCGAAGGCCGGATCTCGGCCGGGCTGCAGCATCCCAACGTCACCACCGTGCACGACCTGGGGGTCGAGGACGGGATGCCCTACCTGGTGCAGGAATTCTTGCGCGGCGAGGATCTCGACCACGTGATCGAGCGTCGTGAACCCATGTCCTTGCTCACCAAGCTCGACTATCTGGTGCAGATCGCGCGCGGGCTCGAGTACGCCCACGGCGCCGGGGTGCTGCACCGCGACATCAAGCCGGCCAACGTCCGGATCCAGGATTCGGGCTCGGTCAAGATCATGGACTTCGGTATCGCCAAGGTGCTGAAGGACGACACGGGCCTGACCGGCACCGGCATGGCCCTGGGAACGGTGGGCTACCTGGCGCCCGAGCAGCTGCGCGGCGAAGAGGTCGATGCGCGAGCGGACATTTTCTCGTTCGGTGTGCTGGCCTATGAGCTGCTCACCTTCGAGCGGCCCTTCAAGGGGGACAATTTCTCCCAGGTCTCCTACCAGCTGCTCTACAAGGAGCCCGTCCCGATCGCCACCCTCTGGCCACAGTGCCCGACGTCTCTCAGCACCGTGATCGAGCGCTGTTTGGCGAAGGAGTGCGCGGACCGCCACACCGACTTCACCGCAGTGCTGGCAGAACTGGAGCCCCAGCTCGAGACGTTGCGCTCCGGCTCGTCCCTGGAGCTCATGGGGCCAACGGTCGGCATGCCCTCTGAGGAGTTGACCGACGGCTTGCCGGCGGCCACGGATACGGTGGTCCAACCGGCAGCTCGTGGGCCGATGACTTGGCTGGTCGTCGCCGGCCTGGCGGCGATCCTCGGTGGAGCCGCCTGGTGGGTCTGGCGATCGGCGAAA
>JBCCGX010001231.1:0-3089 GCA_039029035.1 Acidobacteriota bacterium
CCCGGCTTGTCGGCGACCCACTTGCGCCACACCTTGAGCGGCCGCTCCAGTTTCTTCGCCAGGTCAGGACCAGGGTAGAACGGTGGGCCGAAGCTCAGGTGGATCTCGATCACGTCCTCGCGACCGGCGGTGGCGAAGAGGGGATGGGCCAGACCCTCGGACGGGACCCAGTGGACCGTCTCTTCGAGCGGCTTGCCAGCGTCCGAGCCGGCAGCACAAGGGCTCGGCAGTAGGGTCAGACCGAGGAGAAGAGTGGCCGAACTGGCGAGTAACGGCCGAATCGAGCGGCGAGTCTTGCGTGAGAATCCCATGGCCTGGGCAGTCTACACGCAGGCTCAGGCCGGACACAGGCCACTGCTGTAAGAGTTTTGTACACAGATGCGTCACCCCGCTGCGGCGGGCACCGGTGGAGTGGCAGTGGCAGAGCCTTCGCCTTGGCATAAGATGCGCCCATGGCTGAGCAGAACTCGGAATCGTCTGTCTTTATCGGCCGGGTCGGAGCGGCAGGCCAGGTGGAGGATGCCTTCGCTGACGAGCCACAGCGTTTCGCCGTTGCGGCCTCTGTCCCTCGCGGAGCCTGGGGGCGTTTCCGTCTCGACGACGGCACCGCCACGCTCCAGGGCGCACCCCTGGCACCGCCGGGCAGTGCCTTGGCCGATCTCTATGCCCTGGCCGCCCGTCGCCGGCTGACACCGCTCCATCCACCAGCAGTGATGGCCGAGACCGCCGCGGTCGTCGCCGACCCCGGGATCGACGACCCGGCTTTGGAGGATCTCACCCACCTGCCTTTCGTCACCATCGACGAAGTCCACAGTCGCGATCTCGATCAGGCCCTGTTCATCGAGCGCCAGGGCGACGGTTTCACGGTGTGGTACGCCATCGCCGACCCTGCCTGGAGCATCCGCCCGGGCACGGCACTGTTCGCCGAGGCGCTGCGCCGCGGTGCGACTTACTATCTGCCCGGGCTGGTCATCCCCATGCTGCCCAAGGAGCTGTCCGAGGACACCGTGTCGCTGAACCCTGACGTCGACCGCCGGGCGATGGTGTTCGAGGTTATCCTCGACGCGGACGGTCGGGTCGAGCACACGCGCATCCACCGGGCGCGGGTGCGCAGTCGGGTGAAGACCGCCTACGACCTGGTGCAAGCCTATTTCGACGGCACCGCACCCCTCGCGGGTGCCGACGTGGCGGGGGTGGCCGAGAGCTTGCAACTCCTCGCCGAGGTCGGCCAGCGGCGCATGGCGTTGGCCGAGGCGCGTGACGTGGTGTCGTTGCGACGCAGTGAGATCGCGGTCTCCCTGGCCGGGCACGAAGGCCTGCGCTTCGTCGCCATGGCCGATCCGCGCAACGATGTGGAGCGCTACAACGAGCAGATCTCCCTCTTGTGCAACGTCGAAGGGGCGCGGTTCCTCAAGCGTGGCGATCGCCACGACGACGGCGTGCAGCCGATCTACCGGGTGCACGACGCGCCGGCCCCGGCGCGCCTCGACGAGTTGGCCGATCAGATCGCCGCTCTCGTCGAGCTGCGCGGTCTCGACGCCGATCTGTGGAGCTGGCGGCGCGGCCGCGGCAGCCTGGCGGATTACCTGCGCGCCCTGCCGGAGTCCGGCCCCGAGGCCCGCCTGGCACGGTCGATCCACCGTCAGGCGATGCTGGTCGGCGGCCGCTCCCAGTTCGCCACCGTGCCCGGTATCCACTACGGCGTCGGCGCCGAGGTCTACGGCCGCTTCACCGCTCCGATGCGCGAGATCGTCGGCATCTTCGAGCACAAGGAGACCTGGGAGAAGCTAGGTTTGGAGAGGGCGCCATCGGCCGGCGACGACGAGGCTCTGCGCGAGCAGATCGTCGCAGCGTCGAACGCCGCCCGCCAGACCCAGCGCAAGCTCGACCGCGAGGTCAACCGCCGGGTGCTCGACCAGCTCTTCGCAGACGACCTGCGCCGTGACCGTGATGACCGTCCTCGGCGCCGAGGAACCGTGATGGGGGTCTCGCGCTCCAAGGTCCACGTCAGCCTCGACCAGCCGCCGGTCGACGTCAAAGTCTACATCCACCACCTCAAGCGCCAGCTCGGTGGCCGCCTGGGCCAGGGCCGCGACCGCATGACCCTGCGCCGATTCGAGGACGGGGCCGAAGTCCATACCGTGGGCGACGAGGTCAGCCTGCAGGTGCGTGATCGTGATCGCCAGCGAGACCGTTGGGAGCTCGAGATCCATCCCACAGTCGAGGACTGACGGCCCGGCCCAGCGTGCAGTGCCGCCCTTGAAGGTCGACTTATACTGAAAGCCATGGACGGCCAATCGCAACCAAGGTGGGTGTTCGGGCAGTTCGAGGTCGATCTCGAGAGCGGTGAGCTGCGGCGTGCCGGGCTGCGGCTGGCGCTGCAGGGCAAGCCGATCGAGGTCTTGGCGGCGTTGCTGGCGGAGCCTGGGCGGGTGGTGACGCGGGAGCGTCTGCGCCGCGAGCTGTGGAGCGACGATCTGTACGGCGACGTCGACCACCGGCTCAACAACGCGGTCAATCGGCTGCGCACCGCCTTGGGGGACTCGGCGAGCAATCCGCGTTTCGTCGAGACCGTACCGCGGCGTGGCTATCGCTTCATTGCCCCCATCCGGGCACTGGGCGCTGCTGCGTCATCGCCTGTGGCCCGGCCTCGTAATCACTCGCCGGCCACTGCAGCCACGGCGGCTGCGGCGATCCTGCTGGTGGCCGTCGGCGCCATCGCCGCTCTGCGGCTCGAGTCACCGGGTGTTACGGTCGAGCAAAGTGCCCAGCCGCAGGTCGAGTACCTCAAAGGGCGCCACTTGTGGGCCAAGAAGGAGCCCGAAGCGGTTCTGCGCAGCCGAGACTACTTTTTGGCGGCGATCGAGCACGATCCGAGCGACGGCCTCGCCTGGACGGGGCTGGCCGACGCCTACAACTTCATGGGGGGCATCGGCCTGATGCCCCGCGGGGAAGCCTACGAGCGGGCGACCCAGGCCGCGGAAACGGCGCTCGACCAGGATGCAGGACTCGGCGAAGCCTATGCCTCGCTGGCTGAGGCGCGATTTCGCCTAGGCCCCGATGACGAAGAGGTCGAGCCCCTCTTTCGC
>JBCCGX010001232.1:0-3088 GCA_039029035.1 Acidobacteriota bacterium
CGGGATGGCCGGTGATCTCCTGATCTCTGAGGGCACCGAGGGCCAGCTCTCGGGTACTCGCCACCAGCACCAGGTGCCGCCGGCGCAGGGTATGGATGGTCGGCAACAGCTCGCCGGCGTCCTCGTCGCGCAGATTGGTCAACAGCAGGACCAAGGCGCGGCGGCGCTGGCGCTCCATCAAGCGAGCCGCCGCGGTCGGATAGTCCGGCGACTCGGTGGAGGTTTGTAGATCGTGCAGCGCCTCGAGCATCCGAGTCAGGGCACCGGCACCGCGGGTCGGCGGTAGCCAGCGCTCTTCGCCAGCAAAGGCCTGTAGGCCCACCGCGTCGCCCTGCCGGATGGCAACATAAGTCAAGAGCAAGGCGGCATTGAGCACGTGATCGAAGTGGGTCAGGTCGTCTTCCTGGGCGTGCATGCGACGACCGCAATCGAGCAGCAAGATGAGTTGCTGGTTGCGCTCGTCCTGGTACTGGCGCGCGATCAGCTTGCCGCGCCGCGCCGTCGCTTTCCAATCGACCTGCCGCAAGCTGTCGCCGTCGCGATAGTCGCGCAGCTCCTGGAACTCGAGCCCTTCGCCCCGCCGGCGCTGCAGATGCATGCCGAGCTGCGCCAGCTCACCCTGCATACCGGCTAGCCCTTGCACCAGGATGGGCCGAAAGTTGGGTAGCACTCGCACCGGCTGCACGGTCCCCAGCCAGTGTCGCCGGCGCAGCAGATCGAGGGCCGAGCGCCGCCAGATCTCGATCCGCTGAAACTCGGCGTCCCCGCGGCGGCGCGGCCGCAGACGATAGGTCAGCTCCACCGTCTCCCCCGCCGTGAGGGTCACCTCGCGCGGTAAACCTGTCGCCTCACTGCTGCCCGGGTGGTGATCAAAGACCTCGAAGCGCAGCGACCGCGGGGCGCGACTCTCGAACCGCAGATGGACCTCCGTCCACTGGCCCAAGGGCAGCTGCGACGCCACCCGCCGCGTGCCGACCAGCGCCGGGGCGCGCGCCAACTCGCCCGCAGCAGCCAAGACTGCGGCGAGCAGCAACAGGCCTCCGGCGAGCCAAGGACCGCGCCACAGCGGCAAGGCGGCGGCGAGAATCGCCAGCCCGAGCCAGGCGAGAGGCAGGCGCAGCAGTCCTCGCCCCGGTGTCCACCCGCCGATCATTGCCGCGGCGCGTCCACGTCCTCGATCACCGCCTGTAGCACCTGATCGGCCGAGCGCCCTTCCATCTCCAACTCCGGTGCGACCTGGACGCGATGCCGCAGCACCGGTAGAGCGGCCTGCTTGACATCGTCCGGCAGCACGAACTCACGACCCGCGAGCAGGGCAAAGGCACGGGCCGCACGCACCAGGGCGATGCCGCCGCGCGGGCCGGTCCCTAGGCGCAGGCCGGCCCAATCACGGGTTCGGCGCACCAGTCGCACCGCATAGTCCATCACCCGCTCGTCGACCAGCAAGCCACCGGTCACCCGCTGGAGATCCAGCACCGCCGCCGGCTCGATGATCCGCTCTACCGCCCCGACGTCCAGACGGTCGCCGATCTGGCCGGTGGTGACCCGCGCCACGATCGCGGTCTCTTCCTCGGCACTCTCGGGGTAATCGACCATCACCTTCAACAGAAAGCGATCGAGCTGCGCCTCGGGCAGCGGATAGGTGCCCTCGTGCTCGAGCGGATTCTGCGTCGCGATGGCCATGAACGGACCGCTCAAGGCATAGGACTCACCCTCGATCGACACTTGCTGCTCCTGCATCACTTCGAGCAACGCCGCCTGGGTTTTGGCCGGCGCACGATTGATCTCGTCCGCCAGTAGTAGGTGGGTGAAGGCCGGGCCGCGACGGATATGGAACTTGCCGGTGTCCGGTCGATAGACTGAGTGACCGGTGATGTCGCTGGGCATCAGGTCGGGGGTGAACTGAACCCGGGCGAAGCGGCCGCCGAAAGTGCGCGACAAGGCCAGTGCCAGCAAAGTCTTGCCGGTGCCAGGCACTCCCTCCAGCAAGACGTGCCCCGCCGCCAGGAGCGCTACCAGCACCTGCTCGACCACCTCGCCCTGGCCGACGATCGAGCGGCTGATTTGCTCACGGATGCGCTGCACTGTCGCACCGGCTTGGCGGATGTCGTCGGCCGATGTCGGGCCGGTGGCCTCCCGGGGTGCCTTGGGCGGCGCGCCAGAGGCCTCCGTCTCGGCGGGATCGGACGACGGTTGGACGGGGGGTACATCACTCATCAGGATCTCCTCAAGGCCTCGAGAATCTGGATCGTGCGGGTGAACTCTTGGCGGTCGCGGGTCTCCCAGACCGAGAGCGCCGTCTGCATCGCCTCCTCGTCGAGCCGGGCCGCGGCGGGCGAGCGCCAGGCGAGGAGCTCGAGCTCGCGATCCGTCGGCCGGACGCCGCGACTCAAACGCCGTCCCAGGGCCCGGCGAGCCGCCTGCAGCAGCGCGGTCTCGCAACCGATCTTCCATAGAAAAGTGCCCGAGGCGCGGACGTGCTCGGCGAGCTGCCGGCGGTGCTTCGGCGAGCTTTCGTGCAACGGGCCGAATCGACGAGTGGCGAGCATCAAGGCGGCGACGACCAGGCATAGCAGACTGATGACGATCGGTCGCGTGCGATCGGTCAGCAGCGACCACACCGAAGGCCCGGGATCGCGATACAACAGCCACAAGCCCGCCGGCTCGGACTCCGGCAGCGCCGCCTGCCAGGCGATCAGGGCGTGGTCCTGCTGGCCGATCGCCTCGTTGTGCAGGAAGGCGCCGGTCGCCAGAATCGTCGCCGTTCCGATACCGACCCGCATCGTCAGAGACCAGGCGGCGTCGCTGGCGCCCTCGGCGTCCAGCACCTCGGCGCCTTCCAGAGCATAGAGCAGGGGCCAGTCTGGCCGACTGCTGGCGAACCGCGGCCGGCTCTCGTGGTCGTCTTCGTCGGCCCCGGCCTCACCGAAGCGCTGGGCTCGGAGGGCCTGCAGCAGGGAATCCTCACCCCACGAGCCGCTGGGAATGACCACCAGGTGTCCACCTTCGGCGGCCCAATCGACAAATCGACTCGCAGTCGAGCCGCGGCTCGGCGCGGCAACCCAAAGCACATGGTCGGTCGGCGGCA